>CAZDEK010000012.1:0-15765 GCA_964504625.1 uncultured Candidatus Saccharibacteria bacterium | reverse complement strand
CGAGACAAGTGACACGGACGGGGTATTGTCAGGGGAGATTGAGCCTTTTATCGAGGCATATCTTACAAAAAGCCTAGGAGAAGATAGCTAGCTCACATGGCCCAATTGGGCGCCGAGGGCGGACAACCGCTCTTCAATTCGTTCGTAGCCGCGGTGAATATGCTCGATACGGTCGATAATGGTTGTACCTTGAGCGATCAGCGCCGCAATCAGGACTGTGGCGCCGGCGCGGATGTCAAAACTTACGAGATCGGCCGCAATGAGGGGAGTTGGACCGGTAATAATGGCAGTGTGCGCATCCCGCATAGCGGCAGTGGCGCCCATGCGCTGAAGTTCAAACAAGTACTGCAAGCGGCCTTCATAGAGCGTTTCAAAAATCTCTGATGTGCCATCACACTGAGTAAGAAGAACGGCTAAAGGCGCCTGTAAGTCAGAGGGAAAATTGGGATAAGGTTGGGTGCGGACTTTGACCGGCTGATATTCGCCACCGGGCAAGATGCGAATTTGCGTCGGCGACAGAATTTCATACAGCACTCCAATCTGATTGAAAATCGTCAGTAAAGCATCATGTTCTTTGATGAGAAAGTCGGAGATTGTAACATCCCCGTGTGAGGCGGCAGCTGCGATGGCAATCGTGCCACTCTCCAGCTGGTCAGGGCTGACTTGCCACTCAGTGCCATGGAGGCGTTTTACACCATGAATCACCAGATTATGCGTGCCAGCTCCCTCAATCTCGGCACCCATACGTATGAGTAAGTTTGTGAGCTCGACCACGTGTGGCTCGACTGCCACCATGCGCAAATGGGTTGTGCCCTCAGCGAGCACAGCTGCCATGATGGCATTCTCGGCACCCGTAACGGTGAGTTCGCCGAGATTAACCAGGCTGCCTCGTGGTCTCCCCGAGACTCGGGTATGTCCGGTATGGCGTTCGATAGCGAGGCCTAGCTGAGCGAAGGCTTGGAGATGACTGGCAATCGGTCGCGCACCGATCATATCGCCACCTGGTTGCGCAATAGTGATATCACCGGTTCGAGCTACGGCTGCTCCCAAGATAAGTACTGAGGCGCGCATTTTCGCCGTGAGGGCGTCGGGTATGATTCCAGGCTTGACATCTGCTGCATGCACACGAACGGTGTGATCCTGGCGTTGCACGCGTGCTCCCAGTGACTCGAGAATCTCGATCATGACTTCGACATCTGATATTTCCGGAACATTATGGAGTGCGATCGGTTCTTCGGTGAGGAGGCAGGCAGCTAACATGGGTAGGACGGCATTCTTCGAGCCAGCGGTTTGCCAATGACCATGCAGCCGAGTTGGGCCAGTGATGGCAAGTTTCGTCATGACCGTATTGTAGCAGCTCGCGAGGCGTTTTCTGACAAGACGAATATGCTAAAATAGATTATAAGTGATTCTCTTAGATCGCGTATCCGTAATGTATCCAAATAAGACGGTCGCACTGTCGGGCGTCAGTTTGCATATACAGCCAAGAGAGTTCGTGACGGTAGTGGGCGCTTCAGGTGCCGGTAAGTCGACGCTCATTCGTTTACTTATTAAGGAAGAAGAGCCGACCAGTGGGAAGATCATTGTTGGTTCGATTGACTACGATACTATCGATAAGAGTAATATCCCGCATTTGCGTCGTCGCATTGGCGTGGTGTTTCAGGATTTTAAGCTACTGCCGAATCTGACAGTGTACGAGAATGTTGCCTTTGCGCTCGAGGCTTCAGGTGTGCGTACGTCAGAGATCAAGCGGGCGGTGCCGAAAATTTTGCAGCTGGTGGGGCTGGCTGAAAAGGCCAATAACTATCCGCGTGAGATTTCTGGCGGCGAAAAACAGCGCGTGGCGATTGCTCGAGCACTTGTACGTAACCCCAAAATTCTCATTGCTGACGAACCGACTGGTAACCTTGATCCGAAAAACTCATGGGATATTATTGAGTTACTTTTGAAGATCAATAAGTTTGGTACGACCGTTTTGCTGACTACCCATAATAAAGAGATCGTGAACGCACTGAAGCGGCGCGTGATTACGATCCAGAATGGTCGAATTCTCAAAGATGAAAAAGTAGGACGGTACGTCCTGTAGGCTGATATGGAGGGTGACGCGTGATTACACTGTGGCGAATTTTTAAGACAGGCTTTCGGAATCTTTTTCGTAATGCCTGGCTGTCGATTGCTGCCACTGCGATTATGGTGGTGACATTGGTGATCGTGGCATTCTTTGGTTTTTCGGCCTTGTTTTTACAGAATCAGCTCAAATCAGTCAAAGAGAAGATCGATCTCACAGTGTTCCTTAAGGATGAGGCAACCCCCGATCAAGTGAAAGAGCTGCAGGCTACCATAACGACTTTCGATAATGTTAAAGAAGTAAAGTATGTTTCGAAAGCTGATGCACTTGAGCGATTACGTAAGAGTTCCAAAGATGGAGAGCAGCTTGCCAAAACCGCGACCGAGATTGGTAACCCCTTACCGGCTTCACTCGAGGTGCGTACCAAGTCACTCGATAATCTTGAGGGGTTGAATGACCAGATCAAATCGACCAAGCAGGCGACGATAATTCAATCAACGAGTAATGATAATAGCGATGTTCGGCGCAAAGTCGTCGATCGTATCGTCGGCATTTCACGAGGTGTCTCACGGGTGGGAACGATCATATCGGTTGCGTTTCTCATCATCAGCCTGTTGATCATTTTTAACACCATTCGCATGGCGATCTTTACTCGTCGCGAGGAGATCGAGATCATGAAGCTGGTCGGTGCAACGAACTGGTTTATTCGTGGCCCGTTCTTAGTCGAGGGAGCGATGTATGGTGTTATCGGGGCGACCATCGCCTTAGCGATTGTGTTACCGGTCATCAATCTGACTCGCCCTCTGTTCATGAGTTATTTTAATGCAACTGATGTGCTGAACTTCGTGTCGGATCGAATCGTCTTGGTGTCATTATCAATGTATGCCTTAGGGATTCTGATAGGTATTGTTTCGAGTTTTTTGGCGATCTCGCGACATCTGAAGCTGTCTTGAAAGCACGAGTAGTATTCGGTACAATAACTACGATTGCTGTTCCGCATGGGGGCTTCGAATCGTAGTCGGTCTGATCAATCCGGCGAAGGGAGGGTGAACACACTTTAATGACAAAGCTCAAACGCAGACTGAAACTTCAGTTACTCAACCTCAAAAACCACATATCGCACACAAACTGGCGCCTCGGCATCACGGCTACCGCAATGGTAGCTGGTTTAGTTTTGTCGCCAGTGCCAGTTGCGCTGGCTACGAATTACGATGCGCAGATAAACGCTTTACAGAATCAGATTAATCAAAATCGGTCGGCGGCCAACCAGAAGTCTGCCGAAGCCGATACACTGCAAGCGAAAGTAAGCCAATTGCAAGCGCAGCTGAATGCTGCCCAGGCAGCGCTGGATCTGACCCGTACGCAAATTGCAAAAACGGAAGCCGATATCGCGGTTAATGAAGCCGAACTAGCCAAGCAGCAAAATAATCTTCGAGATAGTTTGCGGGCGATGTACAAGGATCGTGATGTGACGCCGATCGAGGTATTGGCCTCGTCGGATAATTTGTCTGATTTCGTGGGCAAGCAGCAGTATATGCAGCAGCTTAAGGATAAAGTCGAAGCAACCATTGCGGATATTAAGACTATCACCGCCCAGTTGCAACAGCAGCGCTCTGATCTCACCGCCAAAGCTGACAGCGAAAAGGCTCAGGCTAACTCAATCGCTTCTCTCAAAGCCGAGCAGCAAAATCTTCTTGCTCAGACACGTGGACAAGAGGCTGCCTATCAGAACCTCGTCAAGCAAAACCAATCCCAACTTAATGCTGTCTATGCGGCTCGAGCGGCTGAAATTGCCCGTAATCGTGCCTCGGGTGGCAGTTACAGTGGTGGCGCACCATGTGGCGGCGGTTATCCTGGCTATCTGTGCAATGCCCGCCAAGACAGTCTTGTGGACCCGTGGGGTTACTACAACCGGGAATGCGTCAGTTATGCTGCTTGGAAGCGCTCTTCGATCGGCCGAATGGTGCCAATGTACTGGGGGAACGCTGGTGACTGGTATTCGCGTGCATCTAGTAGCTCACCAGCTTATGGTGATGTGGCAGTTTGGGGCTATGGCCCCGGCTATCCGTATGGCCATGTGGCGATCGTTGAAGCAGTGAATGGTGGTATGATGACCGTCAGTGAATACAACTACGGCGGACCTGGGGTCTACTCGGTGAGAACCATCCCTGTCAACTACAATGGAGTTCGCTTCATCAAATAATCTCGGCTAGCTCGCCATGCAACGACAAACACAAACACACCGCTTCCGACGCCCGATTATACTGACTAGCTTGATAATTGTAGCTGTTTTGGCTTTTCCGGGCTTAACGCATGCTGATGACTTGCAGCCTCTCATCGATGCGGTCACGAAGCAAATTCAGGATAATCAGGCAGTCGTCAACCAAAAACAGGCCGAGGCGGATACCTACCAGAATCATCTCACGGCCGTCCAGGCTGATTTGGCTGCAGCAAAAGCTAACTTAGAGTTGACACGTTTGCGCATTCAGCAAACGAATAATGATCAGACGAAGGCTGAGGCTGAGCTCGAGCGTCAGCGTGAACTATTGCGTCAGAATATTGCCTCGGCCTATAAGCAAGGAAACGTTACACCACTCGAAGTCTTTGCATCATCTGACAATCTTTCTGATTTGGTGAGCAAACAAGAGTACTACTCGTCTTTGCGTACGAAAGTACAGTCGAATGTAGATCGAATCAAGTCGGTGCGCAAGCAGCTGGACGAGCTAAAAACGCAGCTAAAAATCCGAGGCGAGCAAGAGCGCCTTGAGCAAGAGGCCATTGCCCAGAAAGAGGCTGATTTACAGAAACTGGTTGATCAAACTCGTGGTGAAGAATCATCATATCGAGACCTCGTGGCCGCTGACACGCTGAAGCTGCAAACGTTACGTGCACAGCAAGCGGCTGCTATAGCAGCCTCGTCGCAAGGTCGTGACTTTTCTCTCACGAGTGAGTACCCTTGGGCAAATGTTGAGCCATTTCCGAGTTATGGGGTTGATCCTTGGGGCTTCTATTATCGCCAATGTACCAGTTATGCTGCCTGGCGGCGCGCTAATCTTGGTCGACCGATTCCAGCCTGGGGTTTTCTGGGGCCGGCCAACGCCAAAGACTGGCCGGGCTGGGCTCAAAAATTTGGCATGCGAGTCGACAGCCAGCCAGAGGTTGGAGCTCTCGCGGTCTATCCGGTTGGACAATATGGTCACGTCATGGTTGTTGAGGCGATTGTCGCAAATGGCGAAAAGGTATTAGTCTCGGAATTTAATGCCGACTGGAATGGGCGCTACTCCCAGTCGCTCTGGCCGTCGGCCGCGCTAACATTCATTCATTAATTGCTAGCCCCTGACTCTTCAGTCAGTTACAATAGGTGAAGTATGAAAGAGGGTACTACCCAAGGGCGCCGCACTCCCGCTGCGCCAGGTAAAGTTATGTCGTCTCCAGCTGTCGTCAAGCGCTCACAGGCCTTGACTTGGGTTGTGATTGTACTGATTGCTGGGGTGCTGGCAGGTTGGTTGGGAGCTCGCTTCTTACCAGCTTTAGGACCAAATGCTTCAGCGCCAGCCGAGTTGCAGTTCCGTGAGGTTCAGTCGATTCTCAAAAATAAATTCGATGGTCAGCTCAACGAGGCGAAACAAAGCGAAGGTGCAATCAAGGGCTATGTGGCTGCCCTGGGCGATCCTTATACGGTTTATCTCAACCCTGACGAAGCCAAGGAGCTGTCAGATGACTTGAAGGGTGAGCTATCAGGTATTGGTGTCGAGGTCGGCATTAAGAAGGATCGCCTGACGGTTATCTCGCCCATTGATGGCACACCAGCAAGCCGAGCTGGCTTGAAGGCCGGTGATGTCATTGCTCTCATCGATGGTCAGGATACTTCGCAGCTCTCGCTTGATGAGGCTGTAAAAAAGATTCGAGGCCAGAAAGGAACCACAGTAAAGCTCACCATTCTACGTGGCTCTGAGCCACCGAAGGAGCTCGAGATTACCCGTGACACCATTCAAGTCAGCAGTGTAAGCACTGAGATTAAGGATGGTAATGTCGGCTATATTCGTCTGCGTCGATTTGGCGATGACACCGACACAGCTATTCGCAAGGCGACATCTGATTTGGCAAGTAAGGGCGTCGATAAGATTATCCTTGACCTGCGTGATAATCCAGGCGGCTATCTTGATAGTGCCGTCACAGTTAGCTCTGAATTTGTTGCCAGTGGGACGATCGTTGAAGAGCGTGGTAAACATATTGAGACGAAAAAGCTTACAGCCAATCCTGGTGGGAACATGACTAAGGCAAAAGTTGTTGTCCTGATCAATGGTGGCTCCGCCTCGGCTGCTGAGATCACAGCTGGCGCACTGAAGGATAATAATCGGGCTGTCTTGGTAGGTGAGAAGAGCTATGGCAAGGGGAGTGTGCAGGAAGTGAAATCGCTGACTGGCGGTGCACAGCTTAAAGTGACGGTGGCTAATTGGTATACGCCAAACGGGGTTAATATCTCCAAGGAAGGTATCAAGCCCGATGTCGAAGTGAAGACTACGAGTGACGATAGCAACGCCGGGCGTGATCCGCAGCTCGAAAAAGCACTCGAGATCGTACGAAGTTAGTCTTGCGTCAGCCATAGTAGCGGCCGTAAACTAGAGTATAAAGAGAGGGTGGAATGACAAAAGCTGCGCAACAGCCAAAATACATTTTCGTGACTGGGGGAGTCGTGTCAGGCTCCGGTAAAGGTATCACTGCAGCATCGATAGGCGCCATTCTCAAAGCACGCGGATTACGGGTCAACATTCAGAAGATGGACCCGTATTTTAATTTTGATGCCGGTACACTAAACCCAGCTGAGCATGGTGAGGTCTTTGTAACCCGTGATGGCGGCGAAACGGATCTAGATCTGGGGCACTATGAGCGTTTTCTCGATCAGGAATTAACGCGCTCTAGCTCTGTTATGTCTGGTCAGGTATATTCGAAAGTCTTTGCTGATGAACGTGATGGGACCTATTTAGGTAAAACTGTGCAGGTCATTCCCCATATCACCGATGAGTATCAGCGGCGGATTACTGAGGCCGCGCAGGGCTTTGACGTTCATATTTGTGAAGTCGGTGGGACGATTGGCGACTATGAATCACTGGCAGTAATTGAGTCAATTCGTCAGTTCCGTCGCCGTGTTGGCCATGAAAACGTCTTGTATGTACACGTTGTATTCTTGCCTTATTTGGCAGCTAGTAAAGAAGTGAAAACGAAGCCGGCTCAGAACTCAGTCCGTGACCTGCGGGAGGTTGGCATTCAACCTGACATTCTGGCAGTTCGGACTGATCACGAGGTCCGAGCCAGTGTGTTCGAGAAGCTGTCGCTCTACTGTGATGTTGATAAAGAGGCTATTGTTGCGCTGCCAACAGCTAAGACAGTGTATGAGGTGCCATTGCGCGTTGAGGAATCGGGTGTTGGTGAGTATATTTGCCGACGACTCGATCTAGGCTGCGGGGAGCCAGATCTGACAGCCTGGCAAGAGCTCGTAGATACCATTAAAGCTGACAAGCCAAGTGTCAAAATAGGTATTGTTGCGAAGTATCTTGATCACGAGGACACTTATATGTCAGTAGTGGAGGCTCTTAAAAGTGCCGCTTGGCATAACGGGCGCAATCTCGAATTTAGCTGGATTGATGCGGAGAAACTCACGCAATCAACCAAGCCATTGGGCGAGGTGGATGGTATCCTGGTTCCTGGAGGGTTTGGCGAGCGCGGCATAGAGGGTAAGATTGTGGCTGCTCGATACGCTCGTGAGAAAAACATCCCCTATCTGGGTATCTGCCTCGGTTTGCAAGTCGCAGTCATCGAATGCGCAAGAAATCTAGCGGGTATGCGAGATGCAAATTCGCATGAATTCTCTCGTGACACGGACTACCCTGTAGTGCATATCATGCCCGACCAACTTGGGGTGCCGCTGGGGGGTACGATGCGGCTAGGCGACTATGATGCCAATCTCGTGAATGGTACCTTAGCGGCAAGACTGTATGGTGATGAGCTTATTACAGAACGGCACCGCCACCGTTATGAGGTTAATAATGAGTTTCGCAAGCAGCTAGCCGATGCAGGATTAGTCTTTTCTGGGACCTCGCATGATGGGCAGTTGGTGGAAATTGTTGAATACCCTGATCATCCTTTCTTTATTGCGAGTCAGTTCCACCCTGAATTTAGCTCGCGTCCACAGCACCCTAATCCCCTGTTTGACGGATTTCTGGCTGCTGCTTCTGGCACTTTACCAGTTATGCCTCGACAGGCTACAATGACAGATGAACATCAGCCGTCAAAGCAGAAGCGAGGGAATTAGCATGGAAAAAAAGCCGATGATCCTCCTAGTGGAGGACGATGAAGAATTAGCCAGTGTATACCGAGCGCGGTTCGAAGCCGAAGGTTTTGAGACGGCTTGGGCAGAAAATGGTGAATCTGCCTTGGCTCGCACCATTGAATCGAAGCCAGACATTATCCTGCTCGATATCATGATGCCACGTGTGTCCGGATATGATGTATTAGATATTTTGCGGAATACTCCACAGACTCAGCATGCCAAGATCATTATGATGTCAGCACTGTCGAGCGATAAAGATATCCAAAAAGCCAAGGCTCTTGGGGTAGATGATTATATCGTAAAGAGCCAAGTGGCGATGGCTGACGTTGTAAGTATCGTGAAGAAACATCTGAGCCTTAATGACGCATCGAAGCCCAGCGGGCAAGCGGCTCCAACCGAAGGCGCTGAGCCGCCAGCTGCCACGCCCCCAGCAGCATAACTTACTTACAAGAATAAGCACCCTGATGGGTGCTTATTCTTGCTGTAGAGATATGGTGATTATTCGGCCGGCTGCACGGAGACCAAAGTTTTGCGCTGCTTTGATCCGGTAAAACTCGTAGTGCGAACCTGACGAAAGCTTACGACACCAGCTTCGGCGGCATGAATCGTAAAGTCTTTGCCAAGGAACGTGCGTTCACCAGCCTCATATTTATTGCCCCGCTGACGGAGGATGATATCACCAGGCTTGACGGCTTGACCACCAAACAGCTTCACGCCCAAGCGGCGGCCGCTTGAATCGCGTCCGTTTTTAGTAGAGCCGCCGGCTTTTGTCTTCGACATAGCTAATCCTTCCTCAGTTTGATTATTGAGCGCCCGACTGTTTGACCGTGTCGGTGATAGTGCAACCGAGTCCAACCTGTAGGCGCAAACTGCTCCAAAGTATACCCCATATCTGATAAGTCGTCAAGGATATCTAGCTCAATGCGGGACTCATGTGATGGGTACCAAACTGGCAAAGCCATGACGATCGTGAGTGGTTCCCGATAGCTGAGAAGATGACGAAAGTATGTCGTGTAGAGTCGCTCAAGGTTGGTGGCTTCAGTATGAAAGCGTTGGCTTGATAGTCCGGCTAAGTCAGGGTTGCCCAGATAGCCCTCAGCTACGATATGTGTTGTCCCAGGGGGCAGTTTCAGCTGACGAGCATCTTGTTGGGTGATAGCTGTCACGTTTGATGGAATTTTCAACATGGTATGTGCCCAGTCCAGGTTCCGACGCGTGGCCGACACCATATCACTACTTATGTCGCTTCCCGAAACCTGGGCGTGTTTGAGCAATGCTTCGATCAGGACCACGCCTGTACCACAAAAAGGGTCATGGACATGGTCACCCGCCGCGACATTGGCGAGATTTAACATGATTTGGGCGAGCTTTGGCGGCAGCATGCCGACCCGTGCGTCGCGAGCTGGCCGACCACGGTCGCGGAGGCTATAGCTTGAGATATCTTGTCGCCACTGGGTACGACCCAGCAGCCAGCGATCTTGCTCTATTTTGATCAGGTTGATTTCGAGATGAGGCTCGTCAAGCAGGTGATTAGCATCGAGTTGGGCAGTATTGAGTTCATCGCCACGGATAGGGTAGATGATGCGTGCTGACTGACCCGTGCTGGAAAGCTGTTTTTTGACGGTTTGGCCGAGGCGTTTGAGCTCATGGATGGGCAGACCGGGGGCGGAGAGACCGATGCGCAGTTTGCCCTTGACTTCTGGTAGTAGGCTGATTAGGGTCGTTATCAGCTCGCGCTTGGATAGTTGCTTCGGGCTAATGATCGTGCCCGCGCGAACTACCCCACCAAGGGTATCCCAGACAGGTGGCTGATGTTCGCCGATGACAAAATGACCGCTGATCACTAGCTGGCCATGATAGATCGCAGCTAGTTCTGCAGCACAGAGTTCTGTCTCACGTCCGAGTCGAGCAAACCATTGCATACTCTGACTATACGGGCCAAGACAAGCGGCGGCAAATATCGCAAAAACTGGCGAGAAGCCGTACACTTAAAAGATATGAAATGGCGACATTTTGCATTCTTCTTGGTATTGATTCTGCTGGGGCTACTGGTATTGCGGAATCTTGGGCAAATCCAGCAGTTCATAGACCTGTTTAAGCAGCTCAACGTGCTAGTGCTCTTCTTGGTGCTGCCCGTGCGGTATGGCTACTACTGGGCCAATACGCGCTACTATGAGCATTTTTACGAGCTCTATAATAAGCGGTTGCCGCACTGGGAGCTATTTGCGGGCGTTGTCAGTATGAATTTTGTGAATACTGTGATCCCGACGGGTGGTCTGTCAGGGGCTGCCTATTTTGCTCAGATCTTTCGTGACAAAGTCACGCATAAACAGTCCTACCTCGCACAGTTCTTCTGGTATATCGCAACATTTTTGAGTTTGGTGATCGTACTCGCGGTCAGCTTTATTATCCTGTTTTTCTCACGCTCGATTGCCCAGATTAGCTTCCGGCTTTTGCTCATCGTGATGAGTTTTGTATTGTTTGTAGCCTTTGCCGTGATAGCAGTCACGCTCAATCCAAAACTTTTCGAAAATGTCTTGTTTGTGCTGACGAGGCCAATCAATTGGCTGCTGAAGCTGATTCGCAAAGGTTCGATCTCGCAAAAACAAACACGACAGTTTGTGAAGGGTTACAAATCATTGATAGAGCTATTTGCGAAGCATCCCAAGCAGGCCGTTCGACCATTTCTTGATGCTCTGCTATGTATCATATTTGAAGTGCTTAGTATCTTGATCGTCTATCTTGCATTTGGTGTACTGGTTAATCCTGGTGTGGCTGGAGCAGCCTATATCTTTGCTCTCTTGTTGTCAGGCCTCTCGTTCTTCACCTCAGGTGTTGGTCTCTATGAGGCTACGATGGTGGGTGTCTCGGTTGCTTTAGGGGTGCCATTTACGGCGGCATTTGGGGCAACGGCGGTATATCGGTTGATCGCATTGTGGCTCTTTATCCCCGTTGGTTTGTATTTTTATAAGCGCCAAACGGTCGACAAGCCTGATAAGGCGCAGGCCAAAGGGGGTCAGCGTGGAAGCTGAAGTTCTGTCCGTCAGTGAGCTGAGAGACTTCATCAATCAAACGCTGAGCTATGCGTATCCGTTGGTGACTGTCCAGGGTGAAGTGTCGGGCTATCGCATTAATCAGGGTAAGTGGGTTTTCTTTGACCTCAAGGATGCCGATACGACCATCAGCTGCTTTATGACTATTCATCAGCTCAAAACAGTCCTGGAAGACGGTATGTTAGTGCGAGTGACGGCGACGCCAAATCTCACGAAGTGGGGCAAGTTTTCACTCACCGTAAAGGCAGTCGAACTGGCAGGTGAGGGAGAAGTACGCCGGGCCTTTGAGCTACTGAAAGCTCAGTTTGAGGCAGAGGGTTTATTTGACGTCTCGCGCAAACGACCATTACCGGAGTATCCCCAAAAAATAGGTCTCGTGACTTCTGCAGAGGCAGCAGCCTATAACGACTTCGTGACGATTGCCCGTGATCGCTGGCCGTTAGTGGAGTTACATCATGCTCATGTTCATGTGCAGGGTGTGCAGGCGCCAGTTGATGTGGTGGCAGCGATTCGCACACTCAATACGCGTAGCGATCTTGAGGCGATTGTGGTGGTGCGCGGTGGTGGTAGCGCCGAGGATCTACAAGCTTTCAATCACGAGGATGTGGTGAGAGCAGTCTATGGTAGTCATCTCCCAACAATCGTTGGGATCGGGCACGAGGATGATGTCAGCCTGGCTGAGCTCGCGGCTGATGTTCGGGCCGCTACACCGACCGATGCTGCACGGCGACTGCTCCCAGATCAACGCGAAGTCAGGCGTCGGCTTACTGAACAGGCGTCTCGGCAGCATCAGTTGATCGCGACCAAGGTCGATAGATTGCGTCACCAGCTCGAAGCTTTTCATTCCCATATGCGTCGTGTGCATCATTTAGCAAATCTGCGCATTGCTGAATTATCGCGGCGCCTTGATCAGGTCCTGACTCAGCGCTTACAGGCCTGGCACTATGCACTGAATATCGCGGCACGTACGCTTGCGGCCGTTGATCCACAGGCAGTACTGGCTCGGGGTTTTGCCATTGTGCGGGTTGGCGATACGGTCGTGCATCGACCCGATCAGATCGGGACAGATGATGATGTTCTGGTACAATTGCATGAAGGACAAGTCACATTGCATAGGGGAGACAACCATGGGCAAGACAGCCAAACCAGACTCGACTTTTCGTGATAAGCTAGCTGAGCTAGAGACGATCACAACCCAACTGGAAGGTGATGGGGTAGATCTCGCTGAAGCCTTACAAGCCTTTGAGAGAGGTAGTCAGCTCGTGACTGAGCTGCAACGTCAACTCGATGACGCCGAACTCAAAATACGTCAGATACAGGACCGAACTAAGCCAGCCGAAGATTCAGTCCAGAGCCAAGTCTAGACAAAAAAGCCTCAATATGGTATAGTGCGCGATTATGCACTATGATTACGCTACAATCCTCTTAAAGCAATATTCGAGCGCCACTAATGACGCAGCAGCCGCTCGAAGCATGCGCGTACTCGATCGCACAATCTTGACGGCTTTCCCAGCTGAGCAGCGAGAACTCGTCCAGCAGCTATTGCCAGGCATGACGCGTCGTCGTCTGGGTGGGCGCTTTGGGGTAACTCGTAAGCTGCCTACCGGTGAAGCTGTAGATTTCGCCGTCTTTCTCGATCGGGTTCGCCGTGATCTCAGTTTGACTGATGCGGCTGAAGCGGAAGCATTGGTTGATGCCTACATGCGGGCTCATTTGTCGCTTATGACTACCTCGAGCCGCCTGCATTTTGCCTCGCTGTGTGATGGTGACATGTTGCGGACATATCTACGCGCTGTGGACGCCAACCGGTAAGCCGCGTGGGGGGTGTTCAGCTTATACGCCAAACTGATCAGGCACCAAGTGGTGGGCTGCTATTTAGCTTGACGCCGGGTCCTGCTACGCGGACGACACCGGCACTGGTTGGGGGTAGTACGAGTGGCTTTGCTCAGCTCTCGGCATTATATGAGCTTTTGCGGGGTGTCAGTCTCCAGCCACGGCTGGTAATGCCGGCTAGTGTGGTGGCGACGCTGCCTCATCAGTCAACGGTAGCGGCGCTACCTGAGCTGCCGGGTGTCACTGAAGGCCATGAGAGCTGGCAGGCACTGGAGAGCGCGGGCGTGGTGATCATGGGGCTCGACATGAAGCTGTCGAGTCAACTACAGATTGTGCTCTCTCGTTTACTGCGTATTGTGAGTCCAGCTGTAATTTGCACCGATGAGCTGGCTAGCATGTTCAGAATCGAGCCGGAATTGTTACAGCGGCCGAATTGTATTCCTTGTTTTGCAGTTGCTACGATTCGTCGTAATGCGCTTGGCCTACAAATTCCACTCCGACTGTCTGAAGTACGTGGAGTTTTTGGGGTGGCTGATCTACTTAAGAGTATGGACGCGACTGGGCCATTAGTGCTGAGCTATGATGCCGACAATCTCTATACCTATATCCGGTCGTCCGACGTAATGATTCATACTCCGGTGTCAAGCCAGGACCATAGTCGCGCGCAGAGACTTTGGCTGGCCGCACTTCTAATGACCTATTGGGCTCGAGGTCAGGAGGGGGATCCAGTCGAGCTTGTCAGGCTAGCTCATTACCTGGTCTATCAGCTTATCGCTCAGCCTACAAACTCTACACGAACGGATGCAGCTGGCGTACTGGCCCTCTTTGGATAAGGGCTTAAGCTGGCTCGGGAAGATAGTTACGCTTGGGCTCAGCTGATGGACTGGTTGTAGGCTGGGTGGGTTTCTTGTCACTTGTGCTACTAAAGCCGAACCAGCGCTTGATTTGGTCAAAGAACGATGGCGCGTTGCCAGGTAGGGCAGATTGAGAGGCTTGATTAGTTACCGCGACTTCGGCTTTTTGCTCAGGTTTGACTGGAGCAGGTTGGATTTGATTGGCTGTGACCACTAGTCGTTTCCAACTCGTGCCGGGCGGTGTACAGGTGATGAGTGTCAGGATCGGTTCAGAGGTTGGTTGCAGAACCGAAATCTCGGATGGTTCCACAATCTTCGAGCCACTCACCTGGTAGACATATTTTCGTTTCTGATAGTTGATTTGAATCTGGTCTCCAGGGGCGAGTTTATCAAGTAGTGCGAAGACAAATTTATAATTGCCTGGTTGCCACCAGTCATTCGATGAGTGTCCGACGATGACTGCATTGCTCGGTTCTCCCGGCAGAGCAGTACCGGCATAGTGAACGACCCCGCGTTGGAGTGAGTTTTGGATGGCTTGCTCAGAGATTGAGGGTTCGAAGATGACAGGGGCGTTAATATTGAGTTTAGGGATGATAATGACATCCGGTGAATCAATTGGTTCAGCTTGATTAGCAACAGCCACTGGGCTGGCGGTAGGTGTGACCACTGGTGCAGTCGGCTTCGGTGGGTTCAGTCGAAACGTGATCTGGGTGACTATAGTCTGAAAATTGAAGACTAGCAGAAAGACAGCGAACGACACCAGTCCCACACCTGCGTAGCGGAGATTCTTTCTCGAGAAGATGGTGTTGAGATGAAGGGCGAGTGCGATCTTGCCAAATAACGTTGTAGCCTTGGCTTGATCTCGTTCGACTTGGAGACCGTGAGCAGAAAAAGTGTCGAAACTGGGTGAGAGATTCAGGCGTATCCGTGGCGCCGGTTGACTTGATTCTTGGAGCAGGTCGGCTGATGACTGAGGCGTAGGCGGCGCCGCACCGAGCTCGAGCAGATCTGCAGCGTGGCTGGCTCCAGCTGGGTTGCGGAATACCGGCACATCAAGCCTGGTTGGCTCAGAGTGACCTGGTTCTATGGGCGGTGTTGAGATGGCGGGAGCATGACTGGGGGGAGGCGGTGCCACCGCTGTGTCACTGCTGGTGAGTGCATTATCGTCCTGAAATGACGTCACATCTGCCGCAGTCGGCGGCTTCTGTGGCGCTGAACTCGTTAAGTCGCTAAAATGGAGCTCGCCATCTGACTTTTTTGGATCCTTTTTCGGGTCTGGGTGTGGCATCGTCACGATGCTTCGTATTATAATACATGCGCCTTCTGGATAACAGATAAGCCAGAGTGGTGGAACTGGCAGACACGCACGACTCAAAATCGTGTGCGGGAAACCGCGTGTGGGTTCGACTCCCACCTCTGGCACCAAAGTAAAGAGAGTTCGATCGAACTCTCTTTACTTTGGTATAAGGGATGAAGCCGAGCTCGACAGTGTGGGTTCGATTGCGAGGAGCTATCGCAGGTGCTTGCACCGAGACAACGACGAAGCACTACCAGGTACTCCCACTTCTGGCATTAAAATGCTTGCTCTCATAGAGCGAGAAGACAGGTCTTCGTCAATTAGCGGTT
>CAZDEK010000011.1:0-18707 GCA_964504625.1 uncultured Candidatus Saccharibacteria bacterium | reverse complement strand
GAGATAGAGACAGTGTTGCCACCAAAGAAGCCGGCAAAGCGGCTGACTAAAAAAACTCAACCTCGCAAGGCGGCGCTCTCAAAGAAAGCTATTACTTAGTTTTTGGTTCGTCGTGACGGCGCGATAGTAAGTAAATGGCACCTGCAAGGATGCTCAGGCCAATCACACCAAACCATACCCAAGCAGGTAGCTGAAGGATCGAACCAGCTGTTTTGTAGAGGGTGATGATGACGAGCGTAGCGATTCCCCAAGTACGCACCAGGGCGTAATGAGATGCGAGACCTATCAGGAGGATCGCGATACCCACTCCTAGGATTCCCAGAACATAGCCACCGGTTTGGTCGCCCAGCGCCTGAAAAGCCAATGGGATGGTGGCAAAGCCAAGTGCAGTGGCGGTCAGAATATCTTGTGTCTGCTTCTCACCACGCTGGTAAAAGCGATAGGCAAGTGCAGCAAAATAGGCTGCAGTAGTCTGCATATAGACTTGGCTTGCGGTTATCCCGGCGGCGTTGTAGGCCTGTAGAGTGACGAGCCAAATCACTGCCGAGGCAAGGTATTTGCCGGGGCGCCAGTGCATTCTCGAGCTTTCAGCCAGGCTCAGGGCACCAGCAGTATAGTTTTGAGCGACTGGCAGCCAGGAGGGGAGGGTATTGACTGAGTTAGTACCAATGGTGGCGAAGGTACCGACGATCCCTACCCAGCGTGCGAGCTGAGCACGTCGGCTTTCAGGACTAGCGATACTGCCGTAGCCATAGAGCATGAGCCCAGTAGCGAGTAGCGACGGGCTCATCCACCAGCCAGCGCGGTGAGCGACGAGTAGCGCAATACCCAGCAGGCACAACCAGGCAAGGGCGCTGGCGATCTCTTCTGATTCGCGGTAACTAAGTGCGACAAGGCTGCCAATGACGAGACAGGCAAGGATAATATTGGGCCAAGAGGGTAGTACGAAAGCGGCGGCATAGGTGGCGGCCAAGCCAAAGCCATACAGCATTGTGAAGCCAGGCTCTTGGGCAAGCCGAGGGCGCAGTGGCTTGAGGCTATAGGTGGCCAAACTTATGAGTAGCAGTAGGCCAATGGTCCAGCTCGAGCCCCATGTGAGGCTTGCACCCAGACCAATGATGCCGGCATACGCAAAAGCCGTACCGAGAAAGAGGCTTTCGAAGTCAGTTTCTGCCAGGGCGATGATAAGCGTTACAGCGGCCACAGTCAGGGCAGCAGCTTTACCGGACCATCCTGGGGCGAGTAATCCCCACATGAAAGCTAGGCCGAAGCTTGCTAGCGCTAGCTCACGGATAGAGTGGCTGTCAGCTTCTAGCCGTGGCTGCCAGCGGCAGGCGTAGATAAGTCCAGACACAGCAAGTAGAGCGACAGCAGATAGGGCTCTTGGCCAGTCGAAGTGAAATGCGAGCGTAATGACGGCGGTATTCCAGGCCACGGCCGTGATCACCAGGTGCCAGGAATGGCGGCTAAGGGCGTAATACAAGCAGATTATTCCGCCGACTATCAGGGTGATGCTACCAGCAATCGCAGAGCCAGCTGCAATTGCTGATATGATTGCCCAGGCGAGCCAGAGCAAGCTGGCTAAACGGGTGACTAGAGCGTAATTAGGTCGGCGTAGTCGTTGCCACAGTTTCTGGGCGATAGGGGCCGCTATGACTGCCATTACGGTATAGATTGCGGTCGCTACAATTTCTGGCTTGGTGGGTCGTACGACTGCGCTAATCAATCCGAGTGGCGTGATGGACAGGGTGGCAAGAAAGAGCCCATAGCTGAGTCGTCGGCGCGTGATCAAATAATGTAGGGCATGAAAACCGGTCGCCGCCAGCCAGGCCCAAGCTTGACGGTATGGGCTGTCGGCAAGAAGTGCCAGGCCAGCAATGACCATGATGCTGGATATCCATTCGTAAACTTGGCGGTGGCGATCGTGGAGGGCATATTTCTCGGCAGCCACATACGCAATGGCGATTACCCAGAGCGTTGCATAGATGGCTATCGCCGGCAACTTGCGGCCCGTTAATGTCAGGGTTAGCCCTGCCGGCAGCAAGCTTGCTGCGATCCAGAGATAGATTTGTGTGCTGTCGGAAGCATCGAAATCACGCAAGGCCATGCAGATCAGATAGAAAGTTGCTGCCAGCAATAACTGCACCCCGACATGCCATATACCAAAAATCGGCCAGCTGACGACTGCTAGCAGTACAGAGAGCGGGACAAAGACCTGGGCAACAATTTCTAGCGGCTGACTAATCTGGCGATTCGTAAAGAACTTCGCCGCAATCGCGTATACCATGGCGGTAATCAGCAGGACCCAGCCAAACCAGAAAAGTTCAGCCTTGGCGGTGGCGAGTAGTGACTGGAAGAGCGAGATGGTGGTGAGCGATGCGAAGTAGGCGATGTAGGTTTGACGAATGGTCGCAAAAGCAATGACTTGCATGATAAGCATCACGGCAGAGGTGACGAGCCAAACCGGAGCCGGGTTGCGCCCCGCAAAGAGCAGACTTTGAGCTGCTACCCCGACCAAGGGCGCAAGCAAGAGACCGATCGCCGTGAAGGTGACGCCAGCCGGCTTAATCCGATCGGTATAGCGGTAAAGGCCCAGACCAGTCAGGAAGAAAGCGGCTGTAACGAGTCCCATGATGACAATCTGGCCACCAGCCCCAATAGCTTGTGAAGTAGTAGCAGCAAAGATACTGGCAGCTACAACGACGAAAAAGGCGCCCAGGTAGAGTAAAACGTTAATATTCTGTAGGGCCTGTAGGCCGCGCTCACTGAGTGGAATTGCTGGCGGCGATGGCGGCGTGACTTTCTCGGTGTGGGCAGGTGTGGCAGTCGGGGCTGAATGTGCTACGGCGCTCGACGGTGCGGCTTCTGTGTGGGTTTGGGTTTGTTTGCGATAGGCGGAACGCGGCACTAAGTAATGCAGTTTGTGTCGTAGGGAGTAGGCAGCTCGTTGCAGCACGTCGCGTTCGATCTCGTCAGTAGTATTGAGTGCCATTTCCTCCAACAAACTTGGCGTCGTGTCGTCCTGGGCTGCGGTGTTCGAGACAGAACTGCTCGGTACCGATGAAGCCGGGTTGAGAGAGGAGCTATTCGCTTGTTGTCGCAGCGCAGCTTTCTTTTTGTTGTCATGACGGACGATGAGCAGCACGATGACAACAAGCCAAACAAGTGGATTGAAGACAATGATTGCGATGACACCGAGGATCGCCGAAAGCGGGTCGTAGGAAGATGTAGAGTACATAATACTTATGGTAAGTGTATCCTTTGCAGGGGTCGACGTAAAGCAGAATAACAGGTCGACTAAGCTGGAATTGCTAGCTATGGCAGAAAAGTGTTCAAAGCACTTGACAAGCGTGCTGCGTTTTGCTACTATGCTTTCACAACCGAATTAGCTATAGGTATCGAAAATCCCGTTTTCGCCAAAGACAAGCCTTAGGTCTGCGGCCAGCGGGATTTTTGTGTCTATATACCCTGACAACTATCCACTCATCAAGCGCTGAACACGGCTGATAACCAGAACGAGCAGAGTGATGAGCGGATAACGGGACCGCTCAGGGTGGCAGCAAGCTCCTTACTTTGCTGCTTTTACTCATCATCTTTCCATGGTGTGAAGGTGCGCCGCCTTCCCGTTACCCACCATGGGGGGATGACCCTCACAGTGATAGCGACTGATTCGCTATGTACCTTCTACACGAGGAGTGTGAACGAAAGTGTCCAAGACCTTGGAAGAGAAGTGGGATGACGAGATCGAGCGTTGGACCCCGCGCCGCGTCAAGACGTGGGTGTGGGTGCTCATCGCCGCAGTCGTCATCGTCCCGGTGTTCGCCTGGGGCATCAGCGTGGCCACCAGTGGCCCGCGCGGTGCCGGCGACGTCGTCCGCGAGCGCAACAGCGCGATCAACCGCGTCAGCGCGCAGGCGTTCTTCGAGGACACCTACGCGAGCGTGAAGAAGTTCGACGTGCAGCTGACCGACGCCCAAAAGGTGCTTGATCAGTTCGTGGCGAACACGCCGAAGCCCAGTGACTCCGATCTGGTTGCGACCCAGCTCTACACCCAGCAGCTGCAGTCACGTCAGACCACCGTCCAGGGCATCCAGTCCGAGTGTCGGAACGCCGCCGCGGCCTACAACGCCGAGGCGCGCAAGACGCTCCGGGCTGAGTGGCGCTCGCCGGACCTGCCCTACCAGATCGATGGCAGCTCGCCGTCGACGGACTGCCTCCCGGACGACTGATCCTCTCGCTAGTCCTAGTTCACCCTCGGCGGGGGCACTCTGCCCCCGCCACAACCCAGCAAAGGAAACCCATGAAGAAGCGATTCATTATCGCCCTGGTCGCGCTGCCGCTACTCGTCAGCGTGCTCGCGAGCTGCTCCGGTCCGACGGACTCCTCTCAGAGGAAGTCTCAGCGAACCACCGAGCAGTACACGGAGTCGGCCACCAAGACCGTCCCGTATCCGCTCCAGGAGATGGAACAGGGCGGCTGGCTCGAGCGTCGGAACCTCCGGGAGCGGCTCGTCCGTTACTCGGATCCGAACAAGCTCAGCTACATCTACCTGTTCAGCCAGCAGGGTCAGCTGATGGCCAACTACA
Organism: uncultured Candidatus Saccharibacteria bacterium; assembly: GCA_964504625.1. Lineage (GTDB taxonomy): Bacteria > Patescibacteriota > Saccharimonadia > CAILAD01 > CAZDEK01. The sequence continues at coordinate 14,121 of CAZDEK010000011.1, read as the reverse complement.
CGGTCAAGGGCAAGGTGAGCAACACCAGCTCTCAGATGACCACGAGTGAGGTCGTTAACGACTACTGCGGCTCCGGCTGCCAGGAATACGTGGCCACGCCGGCACCGATGGATGACGGCACATGGGGTCCAAGTGAGGATGCGATCTTCTTCTTCACGCCGGATGGAGTGATGATCCAGTGGAACGGTCCGTACGTCCTGTCGGACGCGCCGCTGAACCTCACCACCCAGCCGGTCCTCGTGTACAACACCGGCTCCAAGCCGTCGTCAGTGGCTGACAAGAGCCAGTACGGCGGTTAGCGCCAGGGGAGGGGGCCTTCGGGCTCCCTCCCATACCCTGCCTCTCTCGTTTGGAGGCGGGCTTTCTGTTACTTGACGACATGAGCGCAGCTTTCTATACTGAAATTAGCACTCGGCTATTGAGAGTGCTAATGCTTCCGAGTAATTGGGGGCGTTATCATTTTGTAAGCTGAGAAAATAACTAATGAGGAGGAGCTATGAAGCTGCAACCGCTCGCAGATCGAATTGTCATGGAGCAGCTCGAGGCCGAAGAGACCACGGCTTCGGGGATCGTGCTGCCTGACAGTGCGAAAGAGAAGCCCAAGATGGCCAAAGTATTGGCTGTCGGCAAAGAAGTGAAGGAAGTGAAAGCCGGAGACACCGTGCTTTATAAGAGCTACGGTCCGGATGACGTCAAGGTGGATGGCAAAGAATACTTGATCGGCAAGGAAGAAGACCTGCTTGCCGTCGTGAAAGGGGACAAGTAATGGCAAAAGACATTTTGCACTCGGAAGACGCTCGTAAGAAGCTGAAAGACGGCGTCGATAAGCTCGCCAATACCGTGAAGACTACGCTGGGGCCAAAGGGTCGCAACGTTGTCTTAGAGAAAAAGTTCGGCAGCCCAATGGTGACAAATGATGGCGTGACCATTGCCAAGGAAATTGAGCTCGAGGACGCTTTTGAGAATATGGGCGCGCAAGTTGTGCGTGAAGTCGCCTCGAAGACGAATGATATGGCCGGTGACGGTACCACCACTGCGACCGTGCTGGCTCAAGCCATCATGGAAGAGGGCGTGAAGAACGTTGCGGCCGGCGCCAACCCGATGGCGGTGCGCCGCGGCATTGAGAAAGCTACAAAGGAGGTCGTAAAAGGCCTCGACTCGATGGCGAAGCCGGTGAAAGGCAAGGAAGAGATTGCGAACGTTGCCACCATCTCTGCCGGTGATCCAGAAGTCGGTGCGCTGATTGCTGAAGTCATGGAAACCGTCGGTGAAGATGGCATCGTGACTGTCGAGGAAAGCCAGGGGCTTGGCCTGGAGAAAGAAGTCGTCGAAGGCATGCAGTTCGATAAGGGCTACGTCTCGGCCTACATGGTGACTGATACGACCCGCATGGAGGCGGTTTACGAGAACGCTCCAATCCTGCTGACCGACAAGAAGATCAGCTCGATTCAGGAGATTCTGCCACTGCTCGAACAGCTTGCCCAGGAGGGCAAGAAAGAGCTCGTCATCATCGCTGAAGAGGTCGAGGGTGAGGCGCTCACTACACTCATTCTCAACAAGCTACGCGGCACCTTTAACGCGCTGGCGCTCAAGGCTCCAGCTTTCGGTGACCGTCGCAAAGCCATGCTCGAGGACATTGCTATCCTCACGGGTGGTCAGGTGATTACCGAAGAGCTTGGCTTGAAGCTCGAGGATGCCACGGTTGAGATGCTGGGTGAAGCTCGTAAGGTGATCGCCACCAAGGACAACACCACCATCGTCGAAGGTAAGGGCGATCAGGGTCAGATCAAGGAGCGCGCAGCGCAGATTAAGGCCCAGATGAAAGAGACTACCAGTGAGTATGAGCTCGAAAAGCTTCAAGAGCGTGTCGCTAAGCTCGAAGCTGGCGTAGCCGTCATTAAGGTCGGTGCAGCATCAGAGGTGGAGCTCAAAGAGAAGAAGCTGCGTATCGAGGATGCAATTAACTCCACCAAGGCTGCCGTGGCCGAAGGTATCGTACCCGGTGGTGGCGCCGCGCTCGCCAAGATTGCTCGTCAGCTCGACGACGTGAAGAGTGATGATCCAGAGGAAGAAGTCGGCGTGAAGCTAGTTGCGAAAGCGCTTGAGTCGCCACTGCGACAGATTGCGGCCAATGCTGGTATTACCGACGTTGCGGTTATCCTTGAAGCCGTCTCGAAAGCCGACAACATCGGTTGGGACTTCGCCAAAGATGCCCAGGTCGATATGCTCAAGGCCGGTATCATTGACCCGGTGAAGGTGACGAAGAGCGCGCTGGTGAATGCCACCTCGGCCGTCGCCATGCTCCTCACTACCGAAGCTGCGGTGGTGGACATTCCTGAGAAGGAAGCGCCTCTGCCAGGTGGCGGTGGTATGCCTGACATGGGCGGTATGATGTAACTCTGCCAAAATGCACGAAAAATGAGCCCCGCTGAGGGCTCTTTTTCGTCATAACAAGAAAAACTCGACGTCATTGCCGGGTCTGAATCTGCATCGGTTATTGTGGTAAAAGTAAGATATTTATAATCAAAACCTAAGCTAATCAATGATATCTGGAAGAGATATCACGTATCGTAGTGGCTTATGCTTGATGTTGTGGTGTATTGATTATAAAATATCCCGATCTGTCCGTTTGTAGGCAGCACATTCGTACCTTGTCATCGTTGCGTCTCACTAGGACACAAGGAGCAATATGACTCTCCACTCGATCATGACGCGTTACCACCCTGCCATCTCCCCCCGGCTGGCTCGAGAATTCCTGCGCGAAGGCAGCCAGCTGCGAGATTGGCTGCTTGAAGGGCAGCTGCTCGATGATGCTCGATCGAAAACAATCCGTAGAGCTGGAATGTATAGTAGCTCGCGTGCATTTTCGACACTCTCATCGCGGCAAGCATATCGGCAGCTTCGATCGTTGGTGCCAGCGCCGTCGTATCAGCTTGATGATGCATACCTCACCACGGCTGCCGAGCTTGAGCAGTTTGGTCGTCATATCATTGCTGCCGCCAAGGATTCATTGCCTGTAGAGGTCTTGATGATCGCTGAGCAAATTCGGCGGTCTTCGGATTATTCTCAGCGTGAAGATCTGATTAGCCGTGCCTATGAACTCTTGAAGCCTGATGTTTGGGATAGTCGTCATCCGATTCTCTCTCTGGAGAGGGTGCGGGCGCGTCGCCAGCAAGATGAACCTCATCTGGATCATGACTATTCGCCATGGGCCTGCCTTCCGCATGTTTTTGGTCGATTTCCGGATTCGGGGATGATTCCTTGCTGTCTCGGCATGGGGATCCTGTGTGCGTCTTTTTGTGAAGCGGCAGGCCTTCGCTATATGTTTTCCTGGGTCACTGAGAGTGATAAGGATTACAGCTGGCGCCGTATGGCCCAGCAGATGCGTCAGGTTCTCGGCTTTTGTGAGGCGCGTGGCCTTGAGCTTCCGGTTGGCCTACTCGGCTCCATCCGTCAGCTCCTGAGAGAAGCAGAGCAGCGCAACCCGGATCGACAGGTAAGTGCTACCGGCGATCCGCATGTGTGTATTTTCTTGCAGGTTATGGCGGACAGTGAATGGGTCGGTTTTGATCCTTGGATGGACAAGCTCTTCTATCTTGATGACGTCGGCTATGGTCGTTTCGGCGAGCATGACGTTGTTTCGCTAGATAGTGCCTATGCATTGCTCGAGCGGCATGCTGCTGTTTTCCCAGGCCTCACCATCCAGCTGCGTCATCGCGAGATTGATGAGTGTTGGAAAGAGCTGGATCTCGATCTCAGCATGGCATTCCAAATGGTTGATGTTATGCTGGCTGACCGTGAAAAGATATTCGCCACCAGCCGACTCAACCCCGAGACGGACATTATCGATCTGGTTGTGTTGATGGGTAAGGCCTTGGTGCAGCTCCAGGATCTTGGTGATTATACCGATATGGGTCTTAACCTGCTGATGGAAAAACGTAGCACTTCGAAGCGATGGAGCCCTCAGAAACTGGCAGCTCATGCCATCCTTTCAGAGCTTATCAGCTCCTATCGTCTGCCCAATAAAGCGGTCATTCCCGATGAGGAAGCTCGTATCCGTAGCTCAGTGACCGAGCTATACGGTAAGGATCCCTATATGACTGAGCGAGTTCAGCGCGACGCGTTTGTGTCGCCGATCGTGCACGAGTTTCGGTCATCATACTACTCGTTCCTCGAGTTCACCGAGCCGGCGACACAGTGGAAGTTTCCTCATGCTGCCCTGGAATTCGGTCGACCGAGCATGCAGATCGCTTGTGGAGTGCTCATGCATCTGTATGCCTGGGATGAGTGGACGCGTCAACGCATGACGCCAGCTGACCTGCTGCCATACACCTCGAGTCAGGTGATCGCTCACGAGGTGATTAGTGATCTGCACTATCGCAGCACCGAGCTCGATGACGACAACGACTTCCGTATCGTTGTTGCCCACGAAGGTGAGCCAGCTCCTCGAGAAATCAACACCCAGACCTTTGCCGGCTGGCTGACAGATGCTGGACAGGTTGATGGGGCCACGCTAGAATGGCCCAGTGCCTTGTTCCTCGAACCTGATGTCCAGGAGCGAGTTCGCGAGGCTTGGCACCATCTCAACCGTCTACCGCCAGTCCTACGCCATGCGCTTGTACGGCGGCTCATCGAGCGGCTCACCGCTCAAGCTAAGCAACCCAACTCAACCAGAATCATCCAGACAGAAAGGGTATCTGCTGATGGCTAGCAAGAAGCAGAGTCAGGAAGAGGCGAAGCGCATCTACCAGCTGCGTGAGTCTGGGCTCACCGATGCGCAGATCGCGGCACGTCACGGCAGCGACAAGCTCGCCGAGGGCTATCGCTGGATCGAGGCGAACCCCGGGGTCGATCCCCGCGGCGAGACCACGACTGCCGCGGCTCGTCCGTCTCGCGGAGCTGGTCCGCGCCTCAAGCCAGAGCCGGCCCTACCGGCACTCTGACCGTTCTGGTCACCACCTCGTCACACTGCGGTGTGGCGAGGTTCTTTTTTGGTAATGTCTCTTTGCTCATACTTAGTTGCCAGGAGTACAATCTGGGCATGAGAGCTTTTCGGTTACCTCGTTGGATCTTTGGCGTCTACTTCGGTTTAGCGGCCATTCTCATTCCATGGATCGGCTATTTGGCAACAGTACTGCCACAACGCCACCTTGTCCATAATTGGGATCTGGCTTGGGTCGGCTTCGATCTCATATTATTAATAGTGGTACTTGGCGCTGCGTACTTAGCCTGGCGCCATTCCCACTGGGTGGTTTTGGCCGCCTCGGCTGCTGCATCACTGCTAGTGGCGGATGCATGGTTTGATGTGACTACTGCTAAATTTGGCAATGATCTTACTGTCGCCTTGGTGATGGCTCTTCTCGTCGAGCTACCATTGGCAGCGATTTCGCTAGCGATTGCTGCTGCATCGCTTAGTCGCGTGGTGAACGCGAAAAGCTAACCAAATCATAGAGGGCTAACCCAACGCGTGGCAGATCTGTTGACCGGCCTCGAAGGTATATATAGCGCTCCTCCCATTCCGGACGGAATTTCTGCTTAAACTGCGCAACTCCCTCGAAGGAATACACCGGCTTGACGATAGTTTTGAGGCCTTGCACGATTGATCCTGTCAGGCTGCGTTCAGTTGACTCACTGGCTGAGAGCGGAGCAAGGCCGAGATTAAAGCGCTTGAGGCCCTCTTCAGCGGCATACTCGATTAATCGAGCGAGGAGAAAGTGCATACTGACGGGTGAAATATCCTTCATCGAGCGCATATGGTCAATCGAAACAGCCGTGTCGTCATAGCTAGGTACTAGATTTGCGTAGGCCACTACTTGGTCACCACGACGCAACACGCCAATAGCGCAGCGTTTGAGGTAATCGGTGTCAAAATAGCCCATGATAAAGCGGTATTCACGACGACCGTCTGTACCTAACCACGACTTAGATATGTTACGGAGTTCATTCAACTGTCCTTCACTCAGTGGGCTGGGCCAGAGCTCAAAGATGAGTCCATCGCGCCTGGCTTTATTCGCTATGTAGCGCCAGTGCTTATCGCGTAGGGTCTCATGGGTGAAGCGCTCGCTATCAATGACGGCTTCATTGCCAATAGAATAACGACGCCAGTCTGGGGATAGTTGATGCTCTAGTGTGGTGTCGGCGTGGAGGATGGCCGGTAGCCAGCCATTAATTGTGCAATACTCACCAAAATCCTGCATCAGTAAGGAAAAGCTAGCATGGAGTCCGCTTGGCCCATCCAGCACTAGTGCGACCCCGCGAGCTACTCCGTAGGCAAGGAAGGCCTGCTCGTCACGACTGAAAAAATAATGCTTGTCCTCTGGCCATATTTTGAAGTAATCCTCGGTAGTACCTCCGTAGTGCAAGAGAATGGAGTGGGCGTGTTCACGATCTGGCGCGGAGCTCTGCAGGCGGAAGCGCAGCGGCTTGAAGAGGGCGGTCAGGGCTAATGCGAAGGCAGTGATACCGATCAGATCAAGCGAGTCGAGAAACCAGCGGCCGGTAACCGTTAGAGGTGGAATGGCACTCGTCAAGCTAAAAAACTGCCGGAGGGTTGCCCAAAGTGCTTCGAGGGGTCCGAATTCTATGCCGAAGGCGCGTTGGTCGATGATCAGAAAACCGAGTGTGCCATATAGCGCCGCGAGACCTAGTACCAGGGCTGCTCTAGCAAGACCGCGCTTGAGAGAAACAGAGTCGCTCCTGGCTGCAAAAATATGCCGTTGGCTCAACAGAAGGCTGCCAAGGCCTAAAGCTAGAATCGTGGGGAGGGGATTGTGATAATGAATCAGCTCTGCCAGCAGCACGATGGCTAATAGGCCGAGACTGAGATGGTAGGCTTGCTGTTTACGGTTTGCAAGCTGATCGGCGAGGTAAATAAGGCTCAGCCCGGCTATGATTGCCAGACTACTCGAGAGATGCAGCGGCTCTAGTGGCAAGCGGCGCAGCACACCTCCACCGGCATGTTTCACAAGCGGGCTCAGGACGACTACCAGTCCAGTTAGGCGCACCAACCAGATAGTAGCTAGCAGGCGAGTCGATCGGGTACTGTGCATAGGTTCATTGTACCCGCTTGTGGCTCAGCGTGTGTTTGCTCCATACTGGAAAGTATGGAGCGCCTTCAATCAAGTCCCGAGTCTTTTCGTCATTCAGAGTATAAGCTACTTACTGCTGAGAACTATCTAGATCTCATTACCGAGCGGCAAGGAGTCCAGCCGACCGACACGATCGCACGAGGAGATAGCGAAGGTATGCGTGCGAAATATATCGAAAACACCGAGCGTCTGCTCGATACGATTCGGACTGGCTTTCAGGGGGAGTCGGGGAGTGATCATGCCTACGCTGATGCTGTATTTTATCTTGATAAGTCAGCTCGACCAGTTTCATGGTTGGTGCGTGGATTTTGGCAGGTATTCCCGCCTGAGCATAATGAGCCAGAACCGGACACGCACTATGTGAACCTCCATGCCCAGGAGGGAGAGGCAGGCTCGCGCCCTGAGCCTATTGATATGCGCCATATGGTGGAGGACGGGGTATATGATCGCTATATTCAGACTATGCAAGAAGTATTTCCGGAGATGGCTGGTAAGAATATTCTGGTGGTGGACGAGGTGAGCGTTAGTGGTTCGACTGAGGAGCTGGCCTATCAGATATTTCGACGGGCTTTTCCTGACGCGCACATCAAGTCAGCAGCCTGGATGCAGGCAGGCAAGCGGCAGGATCGTCAGGGCAACTCCTATCCCACAGAGATTCCTGTGTGGTACAAAAAAACTTCTGACTCAGGGAGAGGAGTTTCGTCGATTCGACCTGAGCTCTCGTCAGAATCGCAGAGTGCAGCTCAACGATCTGGCGCTGAAATCCTCTCAACTCGACCCGATGAACCAGATATCGAAGCAGCGCAGTTGCGCCGCGAGATTCAGCAGCTTGCGCATGACGTAGTGGATGGGCATCAGTCGATTATTCCCGCCCATGATCCAGATGCACCCCGATATGAAGGCAAGAAAATTCGCCAGGTAGAGCAGCGGTCCGCGGAGCAGCCTCGCTCGCTGTTCTCTTAGATGATAATTACGTCAATACACGTTGACATTTAATCTGATCTGTGTTAGGATGGTGTATCTGATAGATCGAGCATTTATCAGATTAGTTTTTTGACAAAACGTTTGGAAATCGGTCCCCACGTATCTGGATTGAATCTGCACATCAGATCAAAGCAGGTATGTGGGGACCTAACAGTGGTCTCCCTTAGCCCCAGGAGGGCTTTTCCTTATGACCATGAACGAGACCACCGACGACAGGACCAACTCCCTCTCAGATGACGAGCGGCAGCTGGCCGTCCGTCTCAGCACCCTGATGCTGGAGGGTCTCGTCGAGGCCTTCGACCCGGAGACGGGTGAGACCGATGACGAGCTCGCGACCGAGATCCGGTCCAAGCTCGAGCACACGAAGCCCCGCCTCGTGCGCATCGGCCTGAACCTCGCCGACTGCCTCCGTTTCACCGAGGCCGGCCTCGTCTACGACGCGGCGATCCTGGCGCTTCATGCCCAGCTGCGTGGTGGCCCGGTCAGCTCCGATGAGGAGCCGGCCATCGAGGAGCCCGAGACCATGATGGTCACGGTTCCTCATATCCCGGTCGATCCGGAGCTGCGCGAGTGGGATCTCCTGACCGCCGAGGACAAGATTGACATCGCCGAGTGGGTGGAGGCCCTCAGGGCTGACGCCGACCGGCGTCTCGTCCTCCACGACGAGCTGCAGTCCCTCATCCATTACGGTGGAGGGAATTACGCGGGATGGTTCAAGAGCCGACTCACCGACAACGGTCAGAAGTGCTTCTACCACTACAAGCAGTACCAGGTGCGGACCAAGATCGGCATCCAGGAGGCCCTCCTCGAGGAGATGCGACCGCTGCATGAGCAGCGGCTGTGTGAGGCGGAGGAGCTCCGCAAGGCTCGCAAGGCCGAGGAGGAAGCTGCTCGGTTGCGTCGGCAGGAGGAGCAGGCCACTCAGCCGGCTCCCGAGACGGCGCCGAAGCCGGCTCCGTCTCGTCCCAAGCGCCAGCGGCTCTCCGCCAAGGAGGCCCGCAAGCGCTCCAAGCGCTGATTCGCCCCACCCAGGCGAGGGGCTGGGAGCTGCGGTTCGACCGCAAGGGTGCCTACCGCACCTGCTCCTGGCCCCTCTGGCCACACCCAAACGTTTTGTCCTCTCCCACATAATTTGGTACCATACGAATTCTGTGGGAGGGCGTTATCCGCGAAGTAACCGCTTCAAAGGCGACGTTCTCTTTTCATTGCCCCAGCACCTTCAACCCCAAGAAAGAGGCACCCCCATGCCTTCGCTCATTCCCCCCGTGCTCTACGGTGACAACCGGTATCAGTACATGAATCCGCTCATTCGGCTCGTGGAAGATGCTGGCCTCTGCTTCGTGCAGGGTCAGCAGACTGTGAAGAACTGGCTCTACAGCGAGAGCCTCGAGCAGTGGAAGTCGGCGCTGAACGCACTGGCTTCCGCCATCGAGTCGCATCGTGCCACGCGGCCGGAGTACCCGACAGCCGAGCAGTTGCTTGGTTGGGCTGTGTACCACCGCGACATCGTCGATCAGGCGCGTCTGCTCCCAGTCTTCACGATCGTCAGTGAGTCCGAGTTCGCAACCTCAACCTATGCCTTCCAGTACTTGGCGAGGGTGCGAGGCTGCCGGCTCCCCCTGACGCGACGCGAGATGATCGAATTCGAGCGCGTCTGTGCCATGCTCGTGAGTCGTCACGACCAGTCGATCACCTTGGTGCCCCATCCGGAGCGCCAGCTTCAGTACGCCTGACACGTCAAGGAGGGAGACAAATGGCACTACCTGCTGATCTCGTGCTCGAGGGTGTGGACTACTTCACGCCCTTTCAGCTCGAGCTGAAGAGGAGCTTGCCTGGAGAGGATGTCAATGAGCCGCCAGCTCGAGGGCTGCGCAACAAAGCTCGCCGCCGCCTCCCCGGTGGCCAGAAGACCCGACGCTTGCGTCGGCGTACCGGCTCGGACCCCAGCTTCATGGGGTCACAGATCCGTCTGGCCGAGGTGGGTCACCACTCGTCTCGCAATCGGGGTCTCAAGCCCCCCAAGAAGAAGTAGCCCTTCTTCGCACGGCCTTCAGCGGTCCTATCCCGCTGGAGGCCTCTTCATTTACTTAAGAGTAAAGCAAAGCCCCCGGTAGACATCTCTGTCTACCGGGGGCAGGTTCCCCGCTCCGAACTAGGCGATGGTTTCGAACTCGTCGAGCTTCAGCTTGCCCTTGCGCAAGCGCTGGTTGATCTCCTCGGTCCACGGCTCGAACTCGGGCATCTCAGACAGGGCGCGCATGCGCTCTGTCCAGCCCGGGTGCTTGCCACGATCCTTGGAGTACCAGTACACCAACGACTCCATGACGCACGTCGTCGTGCCGGCGGTCATGAGGCCATCCTGACGGTAGGCGCGTTGCACAGCCTCCAGCCAGGTGAGGTAGGTCTCGACCGACGTCATGATCTGGGAGTCCCAGATCCGCAGACGGATGTCTGGCCCACTGGTGCGGCGGAGGGTCACCTGATGGCAGGCCAGGTTGAGAGCCGGCCCGTAGTTGCCATTGCTGGCCGCGACGAAAGCGTCACGCAGCCTGTGCTGGGCGGTCCGGATCTCGGCGGGGGTGTTGGGGTGACGCTGGGGCACGTCAACCACCTTCTTTCTGGTAGTAGGTACGTGTGGAACTTTCACGACGTCATTGTCGATAAACAGCATATTATAATTTATTGACAAAAAAATCAAGACACTTGGTTCGACAGCAGAGGGGGAGTGCGAGATAATGACTCCATGAACGATCTAGCCAAACTTTCCGAACTCGACAAATATCATATCTTTGACGCCGTAGATGCGCAGCCAGCGCACTTGCGACTGAATTTTGCTGATTCGATGCGTGACGATGTTACCTCCGACTGGGGTGAAGGTCTGCAGAATATTATCCTGACAGGGATGGGTGGCTCGGCGCTATCAGCGGACATCCTGCGCAGCTGGCTGGGCAGTCGACTTGCGGTGCCTTTTGAGGTCTCACGTAATTATGATCTCCCGAACTATGTTGGGCCCAGCACACTGGTGGTTGTATCAAGCTATTCGGGCAATACCGAAGAAACTTTGTCAGCGCTTGATGACGCTCAAAAACGCCGGGCCCGCATTGTAATTATGACGGCTGGCGGCAAGCTGCTCGAGATCGCGCAGGAGAAAGGCTATTTTACCCTGCAGCTTCCTCAGGTCTCGCAGCCACGATTATCAGTAATGGCTGGTCTCAAAGCTCTGGCATGCTTGCTCTCGGATCTGAATCTTGCGGGCGGGACCGATCTGCGGCGCGAGTTGATAGATACCGGCGACTGGCTTGATATCGAGAAGTCAAAGATGAGCTTAGATAATTTCGACAATGATAATCTTGCGATCAAGATTGCGCGCACACTAGTTGGCAAGCCGGTGATTATCTACGGGGGCCCGACATTGCGGGCAGCAACCTATAAATGGAAGATTGATATCAACGAAAACTCAAAGCAATTGGCATACTGTAATGTCTATCCTGAGTTGAATCACAACGAGTATCAGGGCTGGCTATTTCCAAAAACGAAGCATTTGGCGGCATTGCAGCTTGAATCTTCACTCGATCATGAGCGTGTGCAGAAGCGCTTCCAGATCACACGGGAGATCCTCAAAGTTCACGGCTACGATCCGGTGATTGTCCATGCCGAGGGCACGACACTTATTCAGCAGATTCTGTGGACTATACTTTTAGGTGATTATGTGTCGGCTTATCTGGGGATCCTCAATGGCATCGATCCAACGCCGGTAGATCTCGTTGAAGAGTTGAAGCACAAGCTGGGGTAGGTATGATTAGCGGCGAAGGCTATGGGGCAGGCGAATTACATCAACCGAGCGCAGAGCTGTCTGCCCCCGAGAGAATGAAGTATGGCGAGGGCTGGAAAAAAGTTATCGCCGAGCTGTTCATGCGGCACTTTGAGCAGTCTGAACCGCATACGCTGTCTACAGAAGATGTTGAGGCGTTACGGGCGCAGCTGGCTGTCGAACAGCCCGGTACGATCTATGCTGATTACTTGCGCCATCAAACTGAGCGCTATGATAGTGCTGCACTGAGCCGCAAGGATCTTGTTGTAGCTCGCGAGCTCTATTTCATACTCGATGACACTGTCCTGACGATACGGATGGATAGTGGTGAAAATAATCGGGCTTCTTCTACGGGCTTGGCCCGAGCGGACCATTGGGCGGAATCGGTTGGTGGTGCACAAGGAGAACACAACATGGATCACGCTCCGGTTGCGAACATTCTACTGAGCGACGGGAAGAGCGAGCTCGAGTCTATCGGTATATACAATGACGGTGACACTCGCGAAGAAGACGGCTCGAGCATGACGGCTGAGCAGGCCAAGCTGGTGACCGAAGCGCTGAGTCTGGCTCGTGATGCTGAGCCGGTATCGAGCCAGCAAGCGACTGAGTTCTTGCGTCAGAAGTGGCAACGCAATTGAAGCGATGGGGTTGGTTGGCTGTCGTTGTATTGACTTCAATCCTGTTGGGCTTCGTACTGTGCTATGTGCGTGGGGCCTGCCCGCAAACGACATGTATTGCTTCCGGTAATGTCGTGAGCTCAACGTGTAGTATGACGGGCCTCAAGGTGGGGGTAGCAACTTTGCTAGCTGGGCTATGTCTCATGTGGCTAATGCCGAGACAGCAATAAAATAACTTGTGCTTTTTGCAAGTTTATCGTATAATCAGCTTCCATAGTACCTACGATGGCCCGTAAGGGGGTGAAAACATGCCCAAGCAGGCACTCGCTGCACTTGATTGGCCCAACCTGGAAGTCTTTCTGGAGCGACACGCACAGACTGTGAACTTTGGCTATCTGCGTGATGCGCTCGAACTCGATGCCGCGCGACGTCTCGATGTCTCGCCGGCTGCAATGAGCTTCGAAGCCCGTGTCTTCAGCTACGAAGATAAGGCGCTGACGTCACAACTGCGCGAAGAGATGAGTGGTGCTGGCTGGGAGGTTTTTGCCAAGCCGCGCCAGGAGCGCACTGCCAAGCTTATCGCCGAGACAGCCGCCTATATGCGGCTCTACGAGTTCTTCCATCAGCCGTCGCACATGCGTAGCCTTGATCTCCGTGATGCCGACCCTTCACTAGTCGAGGATCGTCAGCTCATCTACGAGCAAGCGCTACTCATTCTCCGTGTCTATGCCGACTCTGGCTTACTCGAGCGCAGGCATATCCGTTCGATCCGCAGCCGCACCCATGGAGGGCTTGCGCTGCGAGATGAACATGAGGCCGCACGCCTGCTCGAGACCTGCAGAGACGTAAATGAGCTGCTGCTCAGCTACGAATGGCTTGCTCGTCGCAGTGAGTTTGAGAGCATCGTGACCTCGCTGAAGGCCACTTCACGTTATCGTAAGCACGTGCAGATCGATGACGTGAAGACGATGCCGGATGAAGAGTTGGCGTTGATGATTCGGGGGCTAATGCATCGTGTCCAGCGGGTCTACCGTCGCACGCATCATCTGGCAGACATCGACCTCGATCTGACAGACTGGGTGAATCAGCACTTCTTGCATGATGATCCGCTCGAAGGCGAGGCAGTTGTCTACCTGATCGGGGGCGACTTTCGGAATCACCTGCCAGCTGCTGAACGGCTGAAGGACCGATACGGAGTCGAGCCTATTCTGGTGATGATGCGTGAGCAGTACGCCAACACTAGGCCTGCGACTCGTCGAGCCCTTGATGCATACCAGCAGTTCTGGCTCGATGGCTTCGTCTCATCCTGTGCCCCTGTGGCAAGTTAAAGCCCGATGTGAACCTACCGGTTTACATCGGGCTTCTTCTGTAATTAACTCATAAGTCATGGCGGAGAGGGCGGGATTCGAACCCGCGATACGGTTTCCCGCATACACGCTTTCCAAGCGTGCTCCTTCAACCACTCGGACACCTCTCCTCGTTGGCTCAGTGTAGCACAAAAAAGTGTTAAAAACCGATGAAAATCAACGTGATTGTGGTTGGTTGAGTCAGGTTGCTGCGCTACAATAGTAGCTAGTGAACAGCATTGAATTGACCGAAATTAGCAAGTCTTTTGGTTTGG
>CAZDEK010000010.1:0-18866 GCA_964504625.1 uncultured Candidatus Saccharibacteria bacterium | reverse complement strand
TGCTGACCAAAGAAGAAGGTGGACGCCACACCCCATTCGTCGATGGTTACAAGCCACAGTTCTACTTCCGCACTACGGACGTCACTGGTGAAGTGAAGCTTCCAGAAGGCACCAAGATGGTGATGCCTGGCGATAACATCAAGGCTTCCATCAAGTTGCTGGCTCCGATCGCCATGGATGAAGGTCTGCGCTTTGCTATCCGCGAAGGTGGTCGCACGGTTGGTGCTGGTGTGGTGACGAAGATCAACAAGTAAGGATCATCGAGAAGTAACCACATGGTAGAAAAAACCGCTCAGCGCATCCGCATCCGCTTGAAGGCGTATGACAATAAGGTGATTGACCAGTCAGCTAAGCAGATCATCGACACGGCCGTCCGGACCGGCGCGCAAGTCGCCGGACCGGTACCGCTGCCGACTGATAAGCACACTACTACGGTCATTCGCAGCCCTCACATCTTCAAGGACAGCCACGAGTCGTTCGAGATGCGGACGCACAAGCGGCTCATCGACATCACTGAGCCGACACCGAAGACGATTGATTCGCTCATGAATCTCTCGCTGCCGGCTGGTGTCGACATCGAAATCAAGATGTAAAACCAGCGAAAGCCTGTCAAATAGCCCCGTTTAGGGGCTTTTTGCATGTTCGCATCAAAGACCATTCTAAAACCTTGCCTCTAATCTGTTGACACATCCCGGCGCTATCTGGTAAACTAGCTGACGTTGACTTAAAAACTCTGGGAAGTGATCAGGTCCAGCTATCTGGAAACCGATGCGCTTGCCAGCATTTCTAGTGATAATGAAAGCTTTACTCGCAAAAAAAGTCGGAATGACGCAAATCTTTGATGCTGAAGGTCGCCTCCAGCCGGTTACGGTATTACAGGCAGGCCCCTGCGTCATTACGCAGGTAAAAAACCTCGAGACTGACGGCTATATGGCTGCGCAGCTTGGCTTTGATGAAGCTAAACGCATTGGCAAGGCCCGTGCCGGTCACCTCAAAGCCAGCGGTTCGAATGCGAAGCACCTCGCGGAAATTCGGATCGATGGCACTGAAGGCGACGAGACACCTAAAGTAGGTGATGAGCTCAAGGCCGATATCTTTGAAGCCGGTGACAAGGTCGTAGTCACGGGAGTCTCGAAAGGTAAAGGCTTTGCCGGTACCATCAAGCGTCATAACTTCCACCGTGGTCCGAAGACGCACGGTTCGAAGAACTACCGAGCTCCTGGCTCGATTGGTGCAGGTTACCCGCAGCACGTCTTCCGTGGCATCAAGATGGCTGGCCACATGGGCCACGAGCAGGTTACCGTGAAGAACCTGACCATCGCTCAGGTGGATGCCGAGCAGAACCTCATTGCCGTCAAGGGGGCCGTACCCGGTCCTCGTAAGGGTTTGGTGCTTATTAAGGGGATTCAGTCATGAAGGCTACTACGTACACCAAAACTGGCTCGAAGGCCTCCGCCGAAGTTACGCTCGATAAAGCCGTCTTTGGCCGCGAAGTTAGCCCCGAGCTCCTGAAGCAGGCCTATAATCGTGTACTAGCCAACGGTCGCCAGGCAACTGCCAAGACCAAGACGCGTGGTGAAGTTCGTGGTGGCGGTAAGAAGCCATGGCGGCAGAAAGGGACTGGCCGTGCCCGAACCGGCTCGATCCGCAACCCACTCTGGCGTGGTGGCGGTACCATTTTTGGTCCGACTGGCGAGCAAAACTACTCAGTTGAGATGCCAAAGCGTCAGCTGCGTGTGAGTGTGGCGCAAGCCCTCTCGGCTCAAGCCAAAGCTGTTTCCGTTATTGAGGCCTTTGTGATAGATTCTGGCAAAACCAAAGATGGCCAGGCTTTACTCGCCAAGGTAGGTGCTCAGAACTCAATCCTTATTGTTGTCGAGAAAATAAACGAAACCGCAGCCCGAGCAGTGGCGAACCTGGTTGATGTTCAGTACCGTTTGGCTACTACTCTGACCGCATATGATATCCTCAATGCGGACTCGATTATTATTGAGAAGCCGGCTTTGGATCTCTTGAAGACATGGGTGGAGAAGTGAGATGAACGTAATTCTCGTCCCACGCATTACCGAGAAAACGCTGGCCGACGCGGCTCGCGGTGTCTATACTTTTACCGTGCCGATGGCCGCCAATAAGATTGAGGTTGCTCGTGCCGCTAAAGATCAGTTCAAAGTTGATGCAACGGATGTGCGTATCGCTATCCATAAAGGCAAAGAGAAACGATTCCGCCAAATCAAGGGTCGCCGCACTGATGTGAAAAAGGCCTATGTGCAGGTAGCCAAGGGTCAAAAGATTGCTGCTTTTGACCTCGGCCAGGAAGAAGATAAGGTCGATAAGAAAGCTGTTAAGAAGACCAAGAAAGAGGAGAAGAAGTAATGGCGGTTCGTGTCCTCAAGAAGAATACGGCTGCTCGTCGACAGATGAGTGTGAGCACTTTTGATGAAGTGACCAAGACCAAGCCAGAGAAGTCGTTGATCCTGAAGCGCAAACAGAAGTCGGGTCGTAATAATCAGGGTAAGATCACGGTTCGTCATCGCGGCGGCGGCGCCAAGCGGGCTATTCGCATCGTTGATTTCCGTCAGACTGGCATGATCTCAGCTACTGTAGTTGGTATCGAATATGATCCCGGTCGCTCGGCCAATATTGCGTTGATCCGCGACGACAAGGGTCGTAAGGCTTACATTTTAGCTGGAGCTGGTCTCGCTGTTGGCTCGACTGTGACTGCTGCTGCCGAGGGTGAGATTCGCGATCACAACCGCTTGCCACTTTCAGCCATCCCAGTTGGTAGCACGGTCTATAATATCGAACTGACACCAGGTAAAGGTGGTCAGTTGGTTCGTTCGGCCGGTGCCAAAGCGCAGCTGGCTGCTAAAGAGGGCGATATGGTTACCATTAAGCTTCCATCAGGAGAAATGCGCCTAGTGCAGGCGGTTTGCTATGCCACTATTGGTAGCGTAGGCAACGAAAGCCATAGTCTCATCAAGGTTGGTTCAGCTGGTCGCAAGCGTCGTATGGGCTTCCGTCCGACTGTGCGCGGTAAGGCCATGAACCCTAATGATCACCGTCACGGTGGTGGTGAGGGTGGTACCTCGATAGGTCTTAAGCGCCCGGTTACTCCTTGGGGTAAGCCAGCGCTTGGCGCGAAGACCCGTCGTCGCAAGGCCACTGATAAGTACATTCTCCGCCGGAGGAAAGGAAAGTAAATGAGCCGTTCGCTGAAAAAAGGCCCATACGTAGATGCCAAACTTATGAAGAAAGTACTTGCTCTGGGTCCGAATGACAAGACTGTCATTAAGACCTGGGCGCGGGCCAGTTCGATTACGCCAGAGATGGTAGGAAAAACTATCGCCGTGCACAACGGCAAGACGCATCTTCCAGTATTTATTACCGAAAACATGGTCGGTCATAAGCTAGGTGAATTTGCGCCGACGCGTAAGTTTAAGGGTCATGGCGGTAAGCTAGCAAAGGCACAAGGGTAAGCTATGAAGACGCGTGCGGTTGCCAAATACTTAAAGATTTCTCCCGCCAAGCTGCGCTTGAGTGCTGATTTGGTTCGTGGTCGTCGGATTGTCGAGGCGGAGAACATTCTCGCAGCGACGCCAAAAAAGGGTGCTGTGATGGTGTCCGAGGCGCTCAAGAGTGCGGTGGCTAATGCGGAGAATAATCATAACCTGCGCAAGGCAGCATTGAGTGTGGCAGAAATCCGGGTCGACGAAGGGCCAAAGCTGAAGCGATATCGCCCGCGTTCGCGTGGTTCGGCTGCGCCAGTGTGGCATCGTATGGCACACCTCACGGTCGTTGTCAGTGATGATGTTACTGACAAGAAGCCAGTAGGTGTAACGAAGTCTGGCGCTAAGCCAACCAAAGACACTAAGCCAGCCAAGCAGGCAACTGACAAGAAGGAATCCAAGTAATGGGCCAGAAGATTAATCCAATTTCGATGCGTTTGCAGGCAAATCACAACTGGCGAAGCCGCTGGTTTGCTGAACGTGAATATCGTGAACTCTTACAGGAAGACTTAAAGATTCGGGCTAAGATTAGCGAAATGCTGGGCTTCCGAGCCAGTGTTGCGCGTGTCGATATCGAACGCAATACTGGTGAAGTCGTTATCTCGATTTTTACTGCTAAGCCAGGTGTCGTCATTGGTCGCGGTGGTTCGGGTACAGAAGCGCTGAAGCAGGCACTTTCGAAGATTGTGAAGGGCAAGATGCGCATCAATATTGAAGAAATTCGTCAGCCTGACCTCGAAGCTCAGTTAGTAGCCAATAATATTGCCAGTGCTCTTGAACGCCGTATGCCGTTTCGCCGCATCTTGAAGAATGCTGTCGAGAACTCCATGAAAGCTGGCGCTCTGGGTGTCAAGGCGCAGGTGGGTGGCCGTCTGAATGGGGCCGATATGGCTCGTCGCGAAACTGTAGCTCAGGGTTCGATCCCACTCCACACCATCCGTGCCAACATTAGCTATGCCACAGCTGAAGCTTCGACGACTTTTGGTGTGATCGGCGTAAAGGTCTGGATCTACACAGGAGAGGATAAGTAATCATGTTACTCCCACGGAAGACTAAGTATCGAAAGGCCTTTAAGGGTAAGAACGATGGGGCTGCTACTCGTGGCACAGAAGTGTCCTTTGGCCGGTATGGCCTCAAGGCGCTCGAGAACGAACGTCTGACGTCGCGTCAGATCGAAGCCGCTCGTCGTGCTATGACCCGCTACATTAAGCGTGGTGGTAAGGTCTGGATTCGCGTCTTTCCACATACTCCAGTGACTGCGAAGCCAAATGAAGTCCGCATGGGTTCAGGTAAGGGTGCAGTTGATCACTACGTCGCGAAAATCCAAGCTGGAAAGATCGTCTTCGAACTTGACGGTGTGGCCGAAGACGTGGCCAAAGAGGCGATGCGCCTGGCCGGCCGCAAGCTGCCTGTCAAGACCCGCTTCGTAGTGCGTGAAGGAGTAGGAGAATAATCATGAAGATTCGTGATTTGCGCGCCAAAACCGATGCTGAGCTGGCTCAGCTGGTGAAAGATAACCAAGCTCGTGTGGCTGCAGCTCATGTCGAGCTCAAGACTAAAGAGGTCAAGCATGTCCGCGAGATTCGCAACCTCAAGACCGATATCGCTCGAGCTCTAACCATCCTGTCAGAGCGTGAATTGGCAGAACTGGAGAAGCACAATGGCTAAAGTAATGACTGGAAAAGTCGTATCAAACAAGATGGATAAGACAGTAGTCGTAGCCGTCGAAGGCTCAAAGACTCATCCGATCTATAAGAAGCAGTACAAGACAACTACTCGCTTTAAAGCGCATGACGAAACCAATACCCTCGAGGTTGGTACTATGGTCGAGATTACTGAATCGCGACCGTTGAGTCGGGATAAGCGCTTTGTTGTCACCAAGACTTTGGAGCCAAAAGCAACCGCCAAGAAAGCTGGCAAGACAAAGAAAGAGGCAAAAGCATGATTCAGCCACAAACCATGCTCAAGATCGCTGATAACACGGGTGCCAAGCGCATTATGTGTATCAAGGTGCTCGGTGGCTCACGCCGTCGCTATGCAGCCGTGGGTGACATTATCGTTGCGTCCGTCAAGCAGGCGACACCAAACGGTACCGTCAAGAAGAAAGAAGTTGTGCAGGCAGTGGTCGTCCGCACGGCCAACATCACGCGTCGGGCTGACGGTGGCGCGATTCGCTTTGATGAAAACGCTGCAGTCATCATCGATAAGCAGAAGCAGCCTCGTGGTACCCGTATCTTCGGTCCGGTGGCCCGTGAGCTGCGTGATAAAGGCTACATGAAGATCGTGTCACTCGCACCGGAGGTGCTCTAATGAAACTCCGATTGAAAGACAAGGTATTGGTAACGGCTGGGCGTGATAAAGGTAAGACTGGCGAAGTCTTGGCGATTCTGCCGAAGGCCAATCAGGTCGTTGTTGAGGGCGTGAATGTAGTCAAGCGTCACCAGAAACCAACCACCCAGAATCCACGCGGTGGTATCGTCGAGCTGACTAAGCCACTTGATGCCTCTAAGGTACAAGTGCTCGATCCGAAAACCGGTAAGCCAGCTCGTGTGAGCTATAAACGTGCCGCCGATGGCTCGAAAGAACGAGTCTTTACTGTTGCTAAGTTCAGCAATAAGGCTAAAAAACTTAAAGCTGAGAAGACAGCAAAAGCGACGAAGCCACAGAAGAAGCAGGAGGCAAAGGCATGAACCGTTTGCAAGAGCGTTATCGGACTGAGCTCATCCCAGCTCTCGAAAAGGATTTGTCGACGACTAACCCACACCGCGTGCCAAAACTTACCAAGATTGTGGTTTCGGTTGGTGTCGGTCGAGCAGTCGTCGACCAGAAGTATCTCGACAATGCGGTGGCGACGCTTACCAAGATAACCGGCCAGCAGCCAGTTGTTACTAAGGCACGAAAGTCGATTGCTGGTTTCAAGCTGCGTGAAGGTAATGCCATTGGTGCGAAAGTCACTCTCCGTGGTGAGCGTATGTATGACTTCCTCGATCGTCTGATAGCGATTGTTTTGCCACGCATCCGCGACTTCCGCGGTCTGTCGTCAAAGGCTTTAGACCCACACGGCAACTACTCGATTGGTCTCTCTGAGCAGACGCTCTTTCCGGAGATTAGTTATGAGGATGCCAATGCGACTCACGGTGTACAGATCACGCTCGTCACAACGGCACATACCAAAGAAGAGGGCGAAGCCCTCATGCGTGCCCTTGGTATGCCGCTCGAACGAAAGGAGGCCAAATAATGGCACGAAAAGCATTAGTGCAGCGAGAGCTGAAGCGCGCCAAACTGGCTGACAAGTATGCTGCTCAGCGCGCTGAAATGAAAGCCGCTGGTGATTATGAAGGTTTGGCTAAGTTGCCTCGCAACTCTAACCCGATTCGCCAGCGAAATCGCTGTGAGATGACCGGTCGCAGTCGCGGATTCATCCGTCGCTATGGTCTCTCGCGCATTACCTTCCGCGAACAAGCCTCGAAGGGTCAAATCCCAGGGGTAAGGAAAGCTAGCTGGTAGGAAAGAAATAGGATAAAGATATGATAACAACTGATCCCATCGCAGATATGTTGACTCGCATTCGCAATGCTGCCGCTGTCGGTAAGACAGAGGTACGCTTGCCGTACTCGAAGATGAAGCAGCGTATTGCTGACATTCTTGTGCGCAATGGCTACATTGTAGCGGCGACTGTCGATGATAACGGCGGATTTCGCCAGCTGGTGTTGGATATCGACCAGCAGAAAACCAAGAAGCAGATCACCTCACTCATCCGGGTGTCAAAACCAGGTCGTCGGATGTATGCTAAGCGCGACGAAATCCCCCGTGTCCTTGGTGGGCGTGGTATCGTCATTGTGTCGACCTCGGCCGGCATCATGACAGGGTACGAAGCCCGCGCTAAAGGCCTCGGCGGTGAATTAATTTGTAAGGTCTGGTAGGAGAGAGTTATGAGTCGTATTGGACGTTATCCGATCGCACTGCCTGATGGCGCTAGCATCAACCAGTCTGGCCAGACCGTCACCGTTGCTGGTCCAAAGGGTGAGCTAACTGTTGAGATTGGTGAAAACTTCGAACTCATGCAAGAGGATGGGGTGCTGAAAGTGACGCCAAAGAAAGAGGATCGAGATACAAATTCTCGGTATGGGTTGACACGCACTCTCCTAGCAAACGCCGTACAGGGTGTGACGCACGGCTTTGAAAAGAAGCTCGAGATGAATGGTGTGGGTTTCCGCGTCGAGAAAAAAGGCGAAGGCCTTACGTTCTCCCTCGGCTATTCACATAAGATTGATTTTGTGCCACCGGCCGGAATCCAACTCTCAGTCGAAGGTAATGTGATCACAGTATCAGGTACTGATAAACAGGCTGTTGGTCAAACTGCGGCACAGATTCGTGAACTGCGCAAGCCAGAACCCTACAAGGGCAAAGGTATTAAGTATGCTGATGAGCGTATCCGTCGCAAGGCCGGTAAAGCTGCAGGTAAGGGAGCCTAAGTCATGAGTATGAATGAATTGATCCAGAAGCAGGCGAACGCTCAGCGACGTGCTCACCGTACTCGCACTCGTTTACATGGGACTGCTATTCGCCCGCGTTTGAGCGTACATGTATCGCTTCGGCAAGTTTCGGCGCAGTTGATTGATGATGATGCCGGCCGTACGCTTTGTGCAGTTTCGAGCTTGAAGCAAGCAAGTCTGAAGGGTAAAACTATGACTGAAAAAGCCACCTGGGTAGGCGCCGAGATTGCGGCAGCAGCGCAGAAAGCTAAGATTGAGTCAGTGATCTTTGACCGAGGCGCCAAGCGCTACCATGGTCGGGTTGCTGCTCTAGCTGACGCGGCTCGTGAGAAAGGATTGCAGGTATAATCATGCAGAATAATCAGAACCAGAATCAGCGACAGTCACGTCAGGCTCGTCCGGAGCGTCCAGAATCAGATCTGACTGAGCGCATGATTTCACTTGATCGCGTAGCTCGTGTGGTAAAAGGCGGTCGTCGCTTCCGCTTCCGCGCCGTTGTTGTTGTAGGCGATGCTGCGGGCCAGGTAGGCGTGGGTGTTGGCAAGGGTCGCGACGTGGCCTCAGCCATCCAGAAGGCCACCTCGGTAGCGCGCAAAAAGATGATCAAAGTCCAGCTTAATGGCACGACAATTAACCATGAGATTATGGTTAAGGCTGGTGGTGCGAAGGTGTTTATGAAGCCAGCCCCAGAAGGAACTGGCGTCATTGCAGGTGGAGCTGTTCGCTCTGTGCTTGAAGTTGCTGGAGTGCGTGACGTATTCACAAAATCACTTGGTAGCACAAATAAAATTAACAATGCCTACGCGACCATTCAGGCACTTTCGAGCCTCCAACAGGATGAAGTTACAGTTGAGACGAAACAGCACGCCAAGGAAGAGGTGAAGGCATGAAGATCCATGAACTCACAGTAACTTCCGGTCGCGCGCGCAAGCGAGTCGGCCGCGGCATCTCGGCTGGTGGTGGCAAGACAGCTGGTCGAGGTACGAAGGGTCAGAAGGCTCGAACTGGTAAAAAGATTAAGCCAGGTTTTGAAGGTGGGCAGACGAAACTCGCCATGCGCCTGCCCAAAGCGCGTGGTTTTACGAGTCGCTCTCAGCGTACATACCAAATTGTGAATGTCTCAGACCTGCATACGCTTGCGGCTAAAACCGTTGATGTGGCTGCATTAATGAAGGCTGGCCTTATCAAGAAGGCTGACGAACCAATCAAGTTGCTCGGTGACGGTAAGCTCGAGAGTGCTGTCAAAGTAGCAGTCCAAGCTGTTTCGGCTAGCGCACGGGCAGCAGTTGAAAAAGCTGGTGGTAGTGTCGAGCTGGTAGCAACTCCAGACCGCGCACGTAAGCCTCAGGCACCAAAGAAGGAAACGAAGTAGCCAAGCGGCCGGCGAGACCCGGCCGTGTACGCTATACTGGAGGGATATGAAAGCTGATAAGCTGAAAATCTTTTGGAGAAACCGAGACCTGCGCTCACGCACATTGGTTGTCTTGGGTATTTTTCTCGTTTACAGTCTGCTGACACACGTTCCGGCCCCGGTGCCGAATGTACAACGTTTGCAGAGCTTTCTCGTTTCGTTCTTTAACTCAAGCCCGGTGCTTGGCTTTACGAACCTCTTCACGGGTGGGGCATTAGGTCGTTTCTCGATTATTGCAATGGGAATCGGCCCCTATATCACAGCCTCGATCATTGTTCAGTTGCTCCAGCAGGTAATCCCCAGCTGGGAGGCACTGACGAAGGAAGGTGAGCGGGGACAGAAGAAGTTGAATCAATATATGCGCATCTTGACTGTACCGATGGCATTTATCCAGTCTTTTACGGTTGTTGCACTGGTGCGTCAGATCTCGACGCAATCAACCGGTAGCGATCTGATCGGGAATCCGAGTATCTGGCAGTGGACACTGCTGGTGTTGTCATTGACGGCTGGAAGTATGTTCCTCATGTGGCTGGGTGAGCTCATCACGGAAAAGGGCTTCGGCAATGGTATTTCGCTGATTATTGCTGCAGGTATTATCTCGTCGTTACCTTCGGTGTTTAGCTCCGAGTTTGCTCTGTTGCAGGGGGACAGTGGGCAAATTATCAAAATCATTGGTCTGCTCGGGCTTTTCTTAGCTACCACGATCGGTGTGGTCTACGTCAATGAAGCCCAGCGTAATATCCCTATCTCGTACGCGCGGCGTAGCGCGGCGATTGGCACATATGGCAGTGTTGATACGCATTTACCACTACGACTCATAACGGCTGGGGTGATTCCTGTGATCTTTGCGATTACGTTTCTCTCGGTGCCGCAGTTCTTGGGCCAGTTCTTCTCGAAGGCATCGACTCCATGGGTGGCTAGCTTCGCTACAAATGTCAAGAATTGGTTTGCCACGACGAGTTGGACATACACTATCGCTTATTTTGTGCTCATCTTTGTCTTCACATTTTTCTACACCTCGATTATTTTTAAGCCAAAAGATATAGCGGAAAATTTGCAGAAACAGGGTGGTTTTATACCCGGCATCCGTCCCGGTCGAGAAACTGCTAAGTATTTGCGTGGGGTTATTAGTCGCTTGAATCTATCTGGGGCTACTGCTTTAGGGGCGATTGCTGTGCTGCCACTATTAGTCGAGCGCTGGCTCAATACAAGTCAAGCCGTAGCGATCGGCGGGACCTCAGTTTTCATCCTTGTGGCCGTTGCGATTGAGACCAAACGCCAGGTTGATAGTCGGGTGCTCATGGCAACGTATGAAAAATACTAGTTTCCAGATGAAAAGACTTTACAGACAGGGAAAAATCAGGTAAACTATTCAACTGTAGCGCTGAAACTATGACAAGTACAAAGGAAGTAATCGAAGTTGAGGGAACCGTCCTAGAGGCGCTCCCAAATGTCACCTTTAAGGTGGAGCTCGAGAACGGGCATATTGTGCTAGCTCATGTTTCTGGCAAAATGCGCATGCATTATATTAAGATCCTGCCGGGCGACCGCGTCACCCTTGAGATGACCCCATATGATCTCAATAAGGGCCGCATTACGTACCGGCATCGATAACCGCTAGGGGAACCATAAAGGAATACTATGAAAGTCCGCGCTGGAGTCAAGCCAATCTGCGCTAAATGCAAAGTTGTCCGCCGCAAAGGTGTGGTTCGAGTTATTTGTGAAAACCCTAAGCATAAGCAGCGGCAGGGCTAACTGATGGCACGTATTGCAGGTACCAACATTCCGAATGAAAAGCGGGTTGAAATTGCTTTAACCTATATCACTGGTATTGGTCTCAAGACCAGCCAGGATATTCTTACGGCTACAAAAATTAATCCTGATACCCGGGTTAAAGATTTGACAGAAGCTGAATTAACGGCCCTGCGCAATGAAATCGATGCCAAGTATGAGGTTGAAGCTGATCTCATGCGTAAAGTGACCTTAAATATTAAGCGCTTGAAGGAAATTAAAGCCTATCGGGGCCTGCGGCATTCGGCGAATTTGCCAGTTCGTGGTCAGCGCACGAAAACTAATGCTCGCACCAAGCGTGGTAAAAAGCAGACTATGGGGTCAGGTCGTAAAAAGGCAGCGTCGAAGACGTAAGCTGGTCGAAGGAATTAAGGAAGCAGTATGGCACAATCTACCAAATCGAAAACTCGCCGCCGTAAGGTCAAACGCAATCTGCCTAAGGGTCAGGTGCACATTCAATCGACGTTTAATAATACTATCATCAGTGTGACCGATGAGGGCGGTAATGTAGTTGCCTGGGCATCGTCGGGTTCAGCGGGCTTCAAGGGTTCGCGCAAAAGTACCCCATATGCTGCTCAGATTGCGACTGAAAAAGCTCTCGAAAAGGCTAAAGACTTTGGCCTGAAGCAGGTTGAAGTGCTCGTGCAAGGTATTGGTTCTGGGCGCGAAGCTGCGATTCGGGCGTTGCAAAACACAGGTGTTTCGGTGACTGGTTTGCGCGATCTCACTGGTGTGCCACATAACGGTTGCCGACCTCGAAAGGCAAAGAGGAATTAATCATGGCACGTAATCTTACTCCTATCAGCAAAATTGCTCGTCGTGAAGGCGTCCAACTTCACCCAAAGACTGCCAAAGCGCTGACTCGTCGTAATTATGCCCCAGGTCAGCATGGGCAGGCTCGCCGTCCGAAGCCATCTGATTATGCAGTCCAGCTGCGTGAAAAGCAGAAGGTTAAACGGCTCTATGGTGTGATGGAAAAGCAATTCCGTCGCTATGTCTCAGAGGCTGAACGACGTGAAGGTGTCTCGGGTGAGAATTTGCTCGTCCTTCTGGAACAGCGCCTGGATAATGTTGTGTATCGGCTGGGCCTGGCGCCATCACGCCAAGCCGCTCGTCAGCTCGTCAGTCATGCCCACATTCGTCTGAATGGAAAGAAGGTAGATGTGCCTTCCATTCAGGTTAAGCCAGGTGACGAGATTACTATCAAAGAATCTAGTCTTAAAAAACCAGCCTTTGTTGCTTTGGCCGAAAACCTGAAAAGCAATCAGCCAACCATGCCGAGCTGGTTGAAGCTGGACGCTAAGAAGCTGCACGGCACCGTCACTGGTACACCGCAGCGTGCCGACAGTGACAATTTTATCGAAGAGCAATTAATCATCGAGTTCTACTCGCGCTAGCCACCAAGTAAAAGGAGTCAGTATGGCCTTATTCGACATCAACCTGCCAGAAATGAAAGAAGAAAAAATCGACGAGCGGACCAGCCGTTTTACGATCGCGCCGCTATACCCAGGGTACGGTATGACAATTGGGAACTCCCTCCGCCGCGTTATTCTCTCGAGCCTAGCGGGTGCAGCTGTGACTGCCGTTAA
Organism: uncultured Candidatus Saccharibacteria bacterium; assembly: GCA_964504625.1. Lineage (GTDB taxonomy): Bacteria > Patescibacteriota > Saccharimonadia > CAILAD01 > CAZDEK01. Next base: position 6,073 of record CAZDEK010000010.1, on the reverse strand, counting down.
GATCGAAGGTGCCGATCATGAATTTACGACCCTCAAGGGGGTGCGTGAAGATATGATTGCACTCATCCTGAACATCAAGCAGCTCAAGCTTAAGTACACCGGTACAGAGGCTGGCACCATGACACTCTCGAAGTCGGGTAAGGGTGTAGTGACGGCTGGTGATATCAAGACCTCAGCTGATATCGAGATTGTGAATAAGGATCTTGAGCTCTGTACGATCGATGATGCGAAGACAAAGGTTGAGATCGAGTTTAAGGTAGAGCAGGGCCGTGGTTATAGTCCGGTCGAGACTCGCCAGGCTGAGAAGCTACCGGTTGGCTACATTGCAGTAGATGCGATCTACACTCCGATTAAGCGGGTTCGATTTAATATCGAAAACACTCGTGTCGGCCAGATGACGAACCTCGATAGTCTGGTTATGGAGATCGAAACCGATGGCTCACTCACACCAGATCAGGCGATGCGCCAGGCTGCAGAAATCCTCGTTGGTCACTTCCAGGTAGTGGCGGGCATGGATGTGGTTTCGGTTGGTGTCGATGGTATTATGACCGCTGAGGCTAAGGCAGAAGCTGAACACGGCGCAGTGCCGATCGAAGAACTATCTCTTTCGCAGCGTACCACCAATGCTCTCATCAATAACGATATCGCTACTGTTGGTGATCTGACTCAGCTCACGAAGGGTGATCTTAAGTCACTCAAAGGCTTTGGCCAGAAGGCGTTTGAAGAAGTGCTCGAAAAGCTCGAGGAGATTGGGATTAAGCTGGCTGAATAGGCCAGGAGTACAATTATGCACGCGCATTATCACACTACTTCTAAACTCTCCCGCAAGGTTGGCCCACGGCAAGCCGTTATCAAGGGGTTGCTCGAATCGCTGGTTCTCTATGAGCGAGTTGAAACCACTGAGGCGAAAGCTAAGGCAATCAAGCCAGTCTTTGATCGCTTAGTTACGAAAGCGAAAAAGGGTGGGTTGCACAATCTTCGCGCAATTCACGCAACATTAGGCTCGAAGGTAGCTGCTGAGAAATTGACTCAAGAGTTAGTCTATGGTTTCGAGGGGCGCAACTCTGGCTTTACGCGTACGACGAAAACTGGCTATCGACGCGGTGATGCTGCGCCAATGATGCTCATTGAGCTCGCCTTGGATGACGATTTTGAAGACAAACTCAAGAAGATCCAGGCTGAGAAGGCGAAGTCCGCTAAGCCTACTAAGCCCGTCAAGAAGGAGTCTGCAAAATGAAGACCTATCAGGCAAAGCCGCAAGAAGTAGTCAGTCAGTGGTATATCGTTGATGCTACAGACGTCGTATTAGGTCGACTAGCCACAACGATTGCTCGGAAGCTTACCGGTAAAGACAAGCCGACCTACAGTCCACACGTACTGACTGGCGATACCGTTATTGTCATTAATGCCGAGAAAGTTGCAGTGACGGGCTCGAAGCTGACCGATAAAAAATACTATCGTTATAGTGGGTATCCCGGCGGCTTGAAAGAAACGACACTCGCTGAGCAGCTCGAAAAGAAGCCTGCTTTAGTTATTGAGCATGCGGTTCGCGGTATGTTGCCAAAAAATAAACTGGCAACCTATATGATGCATCGTTTGCACGTCTACGCCGGTCCTGAACATCCTCATACAGCACAGAAACCACAAGAATTGAAGGTAGGTTAGTATGGCTGAGAAGCAGAATTATTATTACGCCGTTGGTCGTCGCAAGTCGGCCGTTGCGACTGTTCGCCTGATGAAGGGGAAGGGTGTGATTACGGTCAATGAAAAGACAGCTGTTGACTACTTTAACAACACTACATTGACGAAACTCTTGGTGGCCCCTCTCGAGCAGGTGAGCCAAGCCGATAAGCTCGATGTAGTCGTTCGTGTTCAGGGTGGTGGCAAGCGTGGCCAAGTTGACGCTATTCGGCTTGGTATTGCTCGGGCGCTGGTTGAGATGAGTGATGATTTTCGTCTCGGACTCAAGAAAGCTGGCCTCTTGACGCGTGATCCGCGTGAAAAAGAGCGAAAGAAGTATGGCTTGAAGAAGGCTCGTAAGGCACCTCAGTTTTCGAAGCGCTAGTAGAAGCCACAAAAGCCGCCCTCTCCGGGGCGGTTTTTGTGTAGCTGAGGATTCCGTCATTACTGACCTTTCCCGTATAATGGTTATGGTGAAAGCTCAGCCACGGTATGTTTGATCGTCGACTCCTTCGTAATATCGCCCTAGCTACGGCTGGTCTGATGGTGCTTGGGACCGTGACATTTATGTCCACGGCGAGTTTGAGTTTTTATGAGTCGTTCTATGAGACGGGCATTATCTTGCTGACGCACTTCGATCACTATGGCTTCAAGGACCCGGCTAGTCGTGCGATGGTAGTCTTCCTCATCATTAGTTCGCTCGTCTTGGTCGCGTATTTGCTCAAAGTCCTGGCCGACTATATAGTAAGTTTAGGAGATGGTTTACGCCGAACACATATGAAAAGAGTCGCCCAAAAACTTCATGATCATTACATTGTCTGTGGTCTCGGTCGCGTCGGCATGCAGGTAGCTGATGAATTAGCCGATGAGGGAGTACCGTTTATCTGCGTCGATGGCGATGAGGAGCAAGTCAAGAAAATTATCGCGAAGGGCTACTACGGTATCGTCGGCGACGCCACAAAAGAAGAAGTTTTACGGCAAGTTGGGATAGATCGAGCAAAGGGGCTCGTAGCGGGATTAGGCGAGGATAGCGATAATCTCTTTATCACCCTTGCAAGTCGACAATTAAACCCGAATGTATTTATCGTGGCGCGGGTAAATCGCGAAGAGAATCGCGATCGCATGACGCGAGCAGGGGCCGACCGAACGACCATGCCCTATCAGATAGGCGGCTACCATATGGCGACAACCTTGACGCGCCCCAACGTGGTTGATTTTCTCGAAATACTCTCGACCAATAATAATAGCCAGCTCGCAGTCAGTGAAGTGAAGGTACCAGACAGCTCAGAATTGGCGGGTAAAAAGCTCAGCTGGTTGTACGGTCACAAGCTGGGAGCTACAGTGCTGGCGCTGAATACGAATGACGGGTTGAGCAAAGTAAATCCATCAGGAACTGAAACACTCTATGCGGGTGATACTCTCGTCGTCATGGGGACGCAGACACAGCTGAAGGAAATGAGTGATTTGATCTAATGCCGAGGGGGAAGCAGGGGGTTCGTCGCCAGGTCATTACGGCGGCGCATGCTGGTCAGCGCTTTGATCGAGTCCTAGCTGACCTGTGGCCAGATGTCAGCAGATCATTGTGGCAGTCAGCGATCCGTGATGGGCAAGTGCTGTTAGATGGTGCGGTAGCATCGGTCAGTGAAAAGCCAGTTACAGGTTCAGTGATTGATGTATTGACGGTACCACGATTGGCTGAGGCTGAGTTGATCGCGACTCATATGCCCCAGGTTCTGTATGAGGATAGTGATGTCATCGTCTTTGACAAGCCAGCTGGCTTAATTACGCATCCGAAGCCAGGTAAAGCTGAGCCAAGCTTGGCGGGGGTGGTCAAAGATATGGTGGATGATACGGATGCATTACGACCGGGTATCGTGCATCGACTCGATAAAGACACTTCTGGAGTTGTTATTATCGCGAAGCATGAGGTAGCGAAAGATCAGCTGCAGACAGCCTTTCGGGCGCGTGCTGTTGGCAAAGTGTATTGGGCGCTGGTCTGGGGTGAACTTGGCCGTGGAGTACAGCGGCTGCGATTTGGCTTGGCACGTTCGAGCCAACATCCTGGTCGGGTCGAGATAGATCCTTTAGGCCGACCGGCTGAAACACTTGTTAGCCAAATCTCAGCCGGGCCGCAGATCGCCCTGGTTGAAGCTCGTCCCCGCACTGGTCGCACGCATCAGATCCGTGTGCATCTCGCGGCGATACAGCACCCCATACTGGGAGATCATGTCTATGGCCGCAAAGATGATGTGCCGCGTCAGATGCTGCATGCTCGCGAGCTAACCTTGACGCTGCCGAGTGGCATAAAAAAGACATTTGTGAGCCAGCTGCCAGATGATTTTCGAGCAACGATGAAGAGGTACCAATGCCAACTGCCCGAGTAGAAGCTCACGCTGTGATTATTGCCAGTCCCGATATCGCCAGTCGTGAAAAGTATCTGACACAGTTAGTCGGTGGTACCTCACTGGGTCTTGATGAGCTGCGCAATCGCGCAAATGTCATCTGGCTTGAAACTGATCGGTCGTATGGTCGCGATGAGGTTGTGAAAGTCGTACATGAGCTGAGTCTGACGAGCTTCATGGCTGAGACACGATGGATTATTATTCCCGACGCACGTCGATTAACACCTGAGGCTGCCAATGCCCTCCTGAAGGTGGTTGAAGAACCACCAGCGGGTGCACGCTTTGCGTTGCTTGTTGATACTGTAGCGCACGTAATGCCGACACTGCGATCACGGTCGCAGATTATCGCACTGCCACCTCAAGTAATTTCTTCTCATGAGAGGGCGCAGCACTGGCTGGCGAGTCGCATACCGGCGCGCTTGGCAGAGGTGGCCCAGCTTACAGATCGATCCCAGCAGCTCGTGTTCTATCATGAACTGCTCGAAGAGGCTCGTGCCGAGCATAACTATGACTTGGCAGCATGGCTCATGAAGTATGCTGGCTACGCTCAAGGTAGTGGAAACGTACGTCTGCTGCTTGAGACTTGCGCTGTGCGGATGGAGGAGCCAGCATGATTTGGGAGGTGGCTGCATTCTTAGTGTGTGCCTTTGTGACTTGGCGCCTCACGCGCTCGAGCTACAATCAGTTTGCGCATTGGCTTAATGCCGGACTCGATAATGAGGCGATTACCCATGAGAGTCAATTAGAGCGACTGCTCACAGCGGCTGGGCGCTATTATGACGAGGCGAAGTGGGTGGCTGCAGAAAAGGCATACTTTAAAGTACTCAAATTTGACCACAAAAATCTGACTGCGTATCGACGTCTTGGGATGGTATATTCGCATTTAAAGAATTATGCTGATGCTCGCGAGTGCTTTGAGTTTGTTATCAAGGCAGCGCCACAGGCTGGAGATTGGCAGAATTATGCCACAATCCTATTCCATCAGAAGGAATATCCAGCTTCAGCCGAGGCTATGCAGCGCTCGCTCGAGCTAGAACCGACTCTGGCTCGTTTCTTAGCCTTAGCACGTTTGTGCGAGCTGACCGATGCGCATATGCAGCAGTTTGAAGCTCTGGCGGCAGCGCATGAATTGCAGCCTGATGACAGCTCGGTAATGTTACTCTTAGCACGCTGGCATGATCGGTACGGCACGCCTGATCAAGCTAAGCATTGGCGTCAGCGCGCGGTCAGTCATAAGACGGCGACAGCCTCTACGCGTTGAAAATTACCCTGAAAACTGCTAGACTAAGCACTGTTTTTTACGCGCCCAAATAGCTCAGTGGTAGAGCGCTTCCATGGTAAGGAAGAGGTCCCGAGTTCAATCCTCGGTTTGGGCTCCAGATCAAGTAGGCAGGGGTAGCGAAGCGGTCAAACGCAACAGACTGTAAATCTGTCGGCTTTATGCCTTCGGGGGTTCGAATCCCTCCCCCTGCACCATTGATGACGAACGGCCTCTTCGGAGGCTTTTTGCATCTGTAGAGATAAGGTTCTAACCTTATTAAGCTCCTTTGTAATATGCTCAGTTGAGTTTGCTACTGGATTCAGCCATTTTACTGGTGTGATATGCAATTTTCCATCCAATAAGGTAGGGTTCTGACCAATAGCCAGTAGTATTTCTTTCTTCACCACTATATCGCCGTTAATGAACCTATTTTCAGCATCGCAGAGTGTGTGTAGGGTATTTGTAGCGAACTCATACCAGTTCTTCGTGCGGGCTGCAGTATTGGTTTGATCTTTCTGAAGTGTATTTAGTGCTGCTTTCAACTGTTCACTTTTCAGTGAATATTCTTCAGTAGTTATAAGTTCTTTGGTTGCTAAATCTAGTAGTTTATCTAGTTGACGTTGAGTATCACGGATTTTATTGTCCTGTGTCATTTGCACATTATTTCTTTCAATTACTTCGGCTGCTGCCATATCCTTAAAGGCCTCTAGGGCCCAGTCAAATAGACGTT
>CAZDEK010000009.1:0-19552 GCA_964504625.1 uncultured Candidatus Saccharibacteria bacterium | reverse complement strand
TTGGGAACCAACTTACGATTACGTATGACCTTGATGCAGCGGATAGTCCGACGAATCGCTATCGGGTTGAATTCTGTGCGAATGATCAGTCCACTGTCTTTTATGCTGGACCGTGCCAGACGTATCTGGGGGCAGCCCCATCAGTTGCTCCTGGCACCGATAAGACCGTTACGTTCACAGTAAACGGTGATTTCTATAAGCAGGCGCTGACTGCTACGACCACCGCTATTGATAACACCACCCCCTCAGGCTTCGGCTCAACCTCCGAGTACTCACAAAACATCGGCATCGGTAATGCTGGTGACTTTGACGCTGATGGTATCGCTGACTCTGTCGAAGATGCAGCCCCCAATAACGGCGATGGGAACAATGATGGTATTCCGGATAGGCTTCAGCCAACGGTCACCAGCCTTGAGATAGACTCGACGGGTATCATGGAGACCTTCGTCACCACCGGTTGCTCCGATAATGGGTCGGTCACTTCGCTGGATGTAAATAGTCTCGCTCAGAAGGATGCTGGTAAGAGCTACCCTTATGGTTTGACGGACTTTAGCCTAAATTGCTCGAGGGGTGATACAGTCAATGTAACCAAGTATGTCTTTGTAGATGATCAGCCGGATCGTTATAGCCTTCGCAAGTACAACGACTTCACTAATGAATATCGAGATGTCCCAGGTTCATCAATTACCTCCGAAACAGTTGGTACCACTAAGGCACTGGTCGCGACCTACTCGATCACTGATGGTGGTGCGCTCGATGATGATGGCCAGGCGAATGGAGTCATTGTGGATCCTGTTGGATTGGCGACCACGGCTACGACCAGCGGTAATCCAACCAGTCTGGCGAATACCGGTGAAAACCTATGGCTATATTTGACACTCAGCGGCTTTCTTTTTGGAGGTGGCTTGATAGCTATTAGCAGAAAAAGGGGCTAGCGTGAAGCAAATATCTCGACTACTTCTTCTGTCGGGAATGGTAGCGGGTCTTTCATTTTTACTTGTGCCGCGGGCCCACGCTGCCACGCTCAATGTTGTAGCTGGTAATGACGGCATTGACGCTAATGGTCAGTGTCAGCTCTCAGAGGCTTTTCAAAATATTAACGATCAGGCTCAAACTAATCTCGATTGTGCGGCTGGGGATGGGAACAATGACACCATTAATCTGCCGAGCGGGACGATTACGCTGACGGCAAATTCATTTTTAGAAAACGGTTTTAATACACTCTTTAGCGATGCATTAGGCGGAATCCCCAGAGCAGTTGGTGCTGATGCGAGTTTTACCATTAATGGTGAATCAGCAGAAAACAGCGTCATTTCTGGCGATGATTTCTATTTTTTGGTAGGTTCTGGGGTTGGCAACTCTATAAAGCTGCAGAATTTTACCTTGACGCATACGAGTAAATTGGGCTTTGCTAGTCAGAACATTCATGCGCTGGAAACTAATAACTTTGTTATTGATGGTCAGGGAATGTGTATTAATTTTGGTATATTTCCATTTAATACGAGTCCCATAGACAGCAGCCTCATAATACACAACACAACAATTAAGAATATCGAATGCTCTGGAGCTGAAAACTCAGCCCTTGGTATTAGCTTTGGTGCTAATGATGGTGGTATCACTACGGCAGAGATCTCTAACACGACGATTAGTGCATTGCATAGCGCCGATAATAGTGCAGTCGGAGTAAACTACGCAGGCATAGTTAACGCTACCTATTCGAATATTACTATTCATGATATATATGGCAACTTAAATTCTTTTGGAATTACTGGGTCTATTATCAATCAAAGCGATACCGATGTTCATGCCAACATTTCATATAACAATATGACGATTGGTAATGTGCACTCCTTCTTAACTGAGTTCGCGCCAGTTGGCTATCCGTTCCCACTTAAAAATGCAGGCATTAGTGTCGTCGGTGCAGTAGTAGGTCAAGGATCGCTAACCATAAATCAAAATATCGGAAATAGTATAGTATATGATGCGAAATTCGATCAGCAAAAACTATCTTGCTCATTTATGAATATTAATCAGGAGTACAATATTCCAGGCTCCACACAGATTACTACCGCTTCCCTCGGCGGCAACATCTCTGACGACGACACCTGCTCCTCCTCCTTCACGCAACCCACGGACAAAAACAACGTTAATCCCGCCGACCTCAAGCTTGGTACCCTCGGTGACTATGGTGGTTCTGTCCCTACCATCCCCCTCGGCGAGGGGAGTATCGCCATTGATGCTGGTGTGCCCGTCAACGGACTCACCACTGATTCTCGGGGAGTAGCCCGTCCGCAGTGTGCTGCCTTTGATTCCGGTGCGTATGAGTACAACGGTACGTGTCCAGCTCCGCCCGCTCCAGTGGTTCTCACGCATCCAGAGCCAAATTCATCCAAGACCGTCACCCTCGTCCTCCCGAGTGATGTGACCAACCCGACGGTCTCTGCCATAGATCCTAAGCCTCTCCCCAAAGACTCTGCTGGGAGTTATCCCGCCGGTCTCACGACCTTCCAATTCACCACCACTCCCGGAGCTACCAAGACCGTTACGCTCTACTACGATCTCCCCGGTAACCCTAGCGACTACACAGCTCGTAAATACAAGACAGACTCCAAAACCTACCTAGACGTACCAAATGCTACCATCACCCGTGAAGACTACAACGGTAAGAGTATGCTCAAACTGACCTACAACATCACGGATGGTGGTATCCTCGACCAAGACGGACAAGCCAATGGCACCGTGATTGACCCGGTGGGACTGGCCACCACCAAGCTCGCGGATACGGGGGAGAATACCTTGGCGTATCTAGGTGCGATGCTCACGCTCATTACAGCCGGCTTGTGGATGGGACGTAGGGTTGTGGTTCGTTGAACGATGCTTGATGTTTTCAGCCCGCACTCAGACAGAATTCGGTATACTAGAAACTAATGTTTCTCATCATTATTCTAGTCTTGCTGATATTTTCGGCGCTGGTGATTGCGCACGAGTTTGGTCACTTCATTGTCGCTAAGCGCAACGGTATACGCGTCTATGAATTTGGGGTTGGCTTCCCGCCTAAGTTGTTTAGCAAGCAGTGGCGTGGGACTGAGTACACGATCAATGCTTTACCCCTCGGCGGCTTTGTGCGACTCGAGGGTGAGGATAATGAGTCAAAAGGACCGAAGAGCTTTGCCTCCAAGTCACTCTGGGTAAAGACGAAGGTTCTTATGGCTGGAGTCGCCATGAACGCGCTGATTGCCTGGTTGATCTTCACCTATCTTGCAGCTACCGGTATCCCACAAATCTTTCCTTTTCCGATGCCGAGCGTAGGACCGATTCAGCCGATTGCGGCTGAGCAGACTAAGCTGGTGGTGTTTCAAGTCGGCAAAGACAGTGCAGCCGAAGCAGCTGGCCTAAGCACTGGTGATGTGCTGGTTTCGATCAATGGCAAGAGCTTTGCTGATGAAGCCCAGCTCAAGAGCTTCACCACTGAGAATGCTGGTAAGTCAGTGACGATGATCTATATGCGCGGCGGGAAGGAAACGACGCGTACCTTCACGCTCGGTTCTGATCAGTCAAAGGGTATATTGGGGGTCGTGGCTTTGCCACAGGCCAAGCAAAAGTATGAGCTCTGGGCAGCTCCGATCGCTGGACTCATGCTCATGTGGCAGTCGATGATCGCTACGGTAATAGCCTTTGTTGGAGCAATCTTTACGCTCATTAGTAAGTTCCGGGTGGCAGACACCGTTACCGGACCTGTTGGTGTGACAGCAGTCTTCGGGCAGGTGATAAAGTTTGGCATGGACTATGTGCTGGTGTTGATCGCTTCAATATCATTGTCGCTGGCTGTTATTAACGCACTACCGCTGCCAGCACTCGACGGTGGTCGATTATTCGTCTTAATCTTGAAAAAAATCGGCCTACCTATTAGTGACCGGACAGAAACCTGGGCTCATGCTGCAGGCTTTGCAGCTCTCATACTGCTGGGGATAATCATTGCCATCAGTGACATTAAACGCTTCTTCTAAACTGAGTAAGCCGAAGCATGCGACGGCTTGGCGGTTTCGTGATGCAATAACGGTATTTGTGGTGCCAGTATTGGCGCCGGTTGGATTGGTGCTGCTGTTGCGTATTTGGTCAATCATGGGGCTGCTACCGAGTGCTTGGTCACATTTCTTTGCGCGGGAAGATCCGTTTGCGACTGCCGTGCAATATGCTGTCGTGCTCGCAGTCTATGGGTTGCTGATTGTCTGGCTGTGCTGGCGTCGCAAGGCGAATCTGGCCGATCTCGGCTGGCGTAAGTTTCGGAGTCGCTGGCTGGTCGTAACCATCGGCGCATATGTAGCGCAGATCCTATTAGTCATCCTTGCGTTTGCCGCTGTGAAAGCACTTTGGCCGCAGATTTCGCTTGATGATAAGCAGGAAGTATTTGAATTTGGCCTCTCGGGTTGGGGGTATGCATTGAGCTTTGTCAGTACGGTATTGGTCGCACCGGCCGTGGAGGAGACGATCTTTCGTGGCATCATGTTCCCAGCGCTTGGACGCAAGCTACCGATTTGGTTGGCTGCGGTCATCAGCTCGGCAGCTTTTGCGATATTGCATGGCCAGCTCAGTGTTGGGATCTATACCTTTCTGCTGGGTTTGATCCTGTGTTGGATGGCACGCAAGAGTCACAGTATTATCCCTGGGGTGATGCTGCATTTTCTCAATAATCTGATAGCCTTTTTGCTACTGAGCGCGGGTAAGTAGTTAAATCTGTTGAGGCCATGCGGGCACTCCTGGTAGACTAAGGATAATGAAATTGCCGCGCGTCCGTCTTCCTGAGTTTATCGGAAGGCTGTCCCACGATGTTGGAATTGATCTTGGGACGGCCAATACTTTGGTGTATCTCAGGGGCAAGGGCATTATCATCAACGAGCCGAGTGTGGTGGCGATCAATACGAAGACGCGACAGATTTTAGCGATCGGCGATGAAGCTAAGCGCATGGTTGGCAAGACGCCGGCAAATATTGTCGCTTCGAGACCGCTTGTCGATGGGGTGGTCTCAGACTTCGAGGTCACCGAGCAGATGCTCAAATACTTTCTCGATAAGGTCCATAAGCAGCACTTCGCGCTTATTCCACGCCCACGGGTCGTGATAGGCATTCCTTCTGGTGTGACTGAGGTGGAGAAGCGAGCTGTAGAGGATGCAGCGACCAACGCTGGTGCCCGCCAGGCTTTCCTCATCGAGGAACCGATGGCGGCGGCCGTGGGAGCCGAGCTGCCCGTTCATGATGCAGCCGGATCCATGGTTGTGGATATTGGCGGGGGTACCAGCGAAGTCGCGGTAATCTCGCTGGGCGGTATTGTAGCTAGTCGCTCGATTCGCATCGCTGGTGATGAGCTGACGGAGGATATCATTGCCTATGCTAAGGAAGAGTTTAACTTGCAGGTGGGCGAGCGAACAGCCGAGGCCATAAAGATCTCGGTTGGCTCGGCCTGCGAGATGGACCACGTACTCGAAGCACCAATCCGCGGTCGCGATATTGTGACGGGCTTGCCGAAAGAGGTTATTATCAACTCCGATCAGGTCCGAGCGGCGCTATCTAAGTCGGTCAAGGCGATTGTAAATGCCGTAAAAGACACTATTGAGGAAACCCCGCCGGAACTTATTGCCGACATTATGGATCGCGGTATTCATATCGCTGGCGGCGGCGCGCTCCTGCGCGGCCTTGATCAGCTTTTGCAGCAGCAGACGAAGATGCCGGTAGTGATTGTGAATGATCCACTCACGGCAGTTGCTCGTGGTACCGGTGCAGTGCTTGAAGATCTCGATACCCTCAAAGACGTGCTGGTCTCTACTCAGTACGAGAAGACACCACGGTAGGGGAACGCTAGGTCGATGCGCCGCCCACCTCATCGCTCACGTACAGCCGCCATTATTACCTTGGCTGTGGCGACACTCATAGTGGTATTTCAGTTGCTTGGTTTATGGCGGCCATTTCAAATCGTAATAGGTGGCTTGACTCGACCGATTGCGAATGTTGCTTCGGGGGCGGCTCGGGGTATCGGCAATACCTTTGCGGCGTTAGGTTCACTGAACTCATTATCGCGGGAGAATACTCGCCTGAAGAAGGAGTTATCCGAACGTGATGCTCAGCTGGCTGAGCGGAAAGAAGTCGAGAAAGAAAATGAACTCTTGCGTCAGCAGCTCAATTTTTCAAAAAATCAGCCTTATCAGCTGATAGGAGCCACCGTCACTGGGTACAGCCCGGATAATGTGCGGCGGAACTTCATGATCGATCGTGGGCGTGCGGATGGTGTGCGCGAGGGGCAGGCAGTGATTAGCTCAGGCGTGATGGTTGGAAAGATCGATCATGTGAATGATCACAGTGCGGTGGTGTTTTTACTGAGTGATCCGGAGTTTCGAGTGCAGGGGCTGAGCCAGTCTGGTCGCGCTCGGGGTATCGTACGAGGACAGCTTGGGAGTGGTTTGCGATTTGAGCAGGTCGGGCAAAATGAGACGCTAGAGGTGGGTGAGAATATTTTGACGTCCGGATCAGACATTATCCCGAAAGGTATATTGATTGGTAATGTTGAAAGTGTTGATAAGAGTGATAATGAAATCTTCCAGGCTGCCAATGTGCGGCCACTAGTTGATTATGGCCGTCTTGAGGTAGTATTTGTGGTAAAGGGTTGATGCGGACATTTGGCCTGATTGTTTTGGCGCTTTTTACGGCGATTATTCAGATTGCCTTACATGGATTAGGTTCTAGTATCGTGGTGCCGAATCTTTGTCTGATTCTGCTCATTTGGCTGGCGCCACGTATTGCAACTGGGCTGCTTGCTGGTCTAGCACTGACGATGGGCTTAGTCATCGAGCAGGCTAGCGGGCTATCTTTTGGTAGTGTTGTATTGGGGCTTCTGCTTGTAGTCTTCGTGGCAAAGCTCATATTTAATGAGGCGGATGAACGGCGATTGAGTTTTCAGCTCGGATTGATGGTTGGTAGTACACTGTTGATTGTTGGCATTGCTGTGGCGAGCCTACCATTAGCTGATTTAGCAGCACATTGGCCACAGCTAGTCTGGCGGACTGTGCTTGAATGTCTGTATAATTGTGGCATACTCGTGGGGATTACTGTACTGACTAGCGGCGAGCAACCTACCTCCGACCGTCGCTACCATTTGCCTAAAATCTAATCGCCGCACACCGGCACATATAAAGGGGAAGCCATCGCACGTTCGCTCTTCGGACAATCTGGTGAAAGTTATGCCATAAAGCCCTCTGCAAAGGAGCGGACGGTTCGTGATGCTGAATCCTGGTCGATAGCGATTTTGCCAGGGAGTGGTGAAACGGCGAAGCCTGGGCATGAAGTGAATCACAAGCCGATTCGTTGGTTTATTGGTGTTGTTGGAATAGTGGCAATTGTTTTACTGGGCCAGTTATTTCAGCTCCAGATTGTACAGGGTGCACGCAATCAGGCCTTGGCGGACGGGAACCGCATACGGCAGAATGTCGTGCGGGCACCGCGGGGTGCGATCTATGACAGCAAAGGTGTCTTGTTGGCTCGCAATGTGGCGAACTTTGATCTGATAGTTATCCCAGCTCGGTTGCCCAAAAAACCAACTGAGCGCGAAGTAGTCTACGCCAAGCTCAGTACCATTTTGCAAAAATCCGCCGATGACTTAAAGGTGCTAATCGAGAAAGATGGCCTCGCGAATCCTCGGCCGGTGTTAATTCAGGAGAGTGTTGCGCGGGAGACGGCACTTGCTGTAGAGGAGCAGATACGTGATCTACCAGGTGTAGATCTTGATACGAATCCAGTGCGTGAGTACCTCGATGGTGGTTTGCTGGCACATTTCCTCGGTTACACTGGTCGCGTGTCAGCCGATGATCTCAAGAATAACCGCACGGTAGCTGATTATCAGCCAACTGACTTTATCGGTAAGCTTGGTATCGAACGAGCGTATGAGGCGGATCTCAAGGGTGTGAATGGGGCTGAGCAATCGGAAGTCGATGCGACTGGTAAGCCGATTAAGGTGCTCGCGAGTAAAGATCCCCAGGCTGGCAATTCGCTCAAGCTGACTGTCAATATGGGGCTCGAGAAGGCGATGTCGGATGCTCTTGAACGTGAAGTCAAAGCGTCTGGTTCGGGTCGAGGGGCGGCAGTAGCGCTTGATCCCCGCAATGGCCAAGTACTAGCTGCCGTGAATTATCCGACCTTCGATAATAATCTATTTGCTCGCGGGATCAAGCAGTCTGACTACCAAAACTTACTCAACAATGATGATCGTCCGCTTTTTAATAAGGTAGCTGGTGGCGGCTATCCAGTTGGCTCCACTATCAAGCCATTCGTATCAGCAGCAGCCCTACAAGAGAAAGTGATTAATCAATCTACTGTCATCCAAGATAATGGCAAAATTGAAGTTCCGAATATCTATAATCCCTCGATTGTGTATACGTTTAAGGGCTGGAAACCAGAAGGCTTAGGTGCGGTTGATATTTATCGGGCGATTGCTATGAGCTCCGATATTTTTTACTACACTGTTGGTGGTGGGTATCAAAACTTTAAGGGTCTTGGTGTGAGTAAATTGTTGAATTGGTATGAGCGATTCGGCTTTGGCTCAAAGACTGGACTCGATATCGGTGACGAAACTGCTGGTTCTATGCCAAGCCCAGAGAAAAAGAAAAAGGCTACAGGGGAAACTTGGGGCGTGGGTGATACCTATAATATCTCGATCGGTCAGGGTGATTTTATGGCATCCCCATTGCAGCTGGCGACTGCTTTGTCAGTGATCGCAAATGGTGGCACGCTTTATAAACCCTATATGGTTAAGGAAGTTGTTGACGAGAATGGTAAGACTGTCAAAACTATTCAGCCAAAAGTAAGCCGTAGTGGCATTGTCGATCCGCAATATCTCGAACTGGTGCGCAAGGGTATGCGTCAGACCATGGAGTCAGGAACTGGTTGCTGCTCGACAAATCGTGAAGTGCCCGTTCCAGTCGCAGGTAAGACCGGTACGGCGGAGACAAGCTCAGAGGGATATGATGGGAAAAATCCTCGCACCAAACCACATGCATGGTTTGAGGCGTATGCACCGGCTGATAACCCAGAGATCGTGGTAGTCGCTTTGGTAGAATACTCTGGAGAGGGCGCTGAGTTTGCGTTGCCGGTTGTGCGCGACACATTGAAATGGTATTTCACGGAAGGAAAGAAGTAGGTCTGATCCTGGCTTGACCCGCCTTATTGTGCGTGCGATAATACCTGGCGACCAGGATACAACCTGCAGGCATACTTGATCCAAGGGGCTCCTCGAAGGCCTTTTTTGCATAGGTAGAGCCGCTGGAAAGGAGACTACTGACATGAATAAGAAATCATTTTACGTAAGTCGAGATGGACTCGAAAAATTGCGCGTCGAGCTTGATGACCTCGTGAATGTTCAGAGGAAGAAAATCGCAGCGGCTTTGAAAGAAGCCAAGGAGTTTGGTGATCTCTCAGAAAATGCTAGCTGGGATGACGCGAAAGAGCGCCAAGCCTTTATCGAGGGGCGGATCGCTGAAATCGAAAATATTTTGAAAAACGCCGTTGAGATCGAGAAGGGCAAGGGTGACGTTGTAGCAGTTGGCTCCACTGTACACGTCGAGCTTGAAGAGGGTGAGCAGGAATTTAGCATTGTTGGCTCGACAGAGGCCGACCCGGAGCAGGGCAAGATTAGTAACGAGAGCCCGATCGGCAAAGCTCTTCTTGGGAAGAAACCTGGGGATGAGGTCGAGGTCGAGGTACCAGCTGGTACAATCTTGTACAAAATCAAGAAAATCGCATAACACACTATTTGTAAGCAAGCCTAAGCCCGCCCGAGCTGCCGCTAGGCGGGCTTTCTGGTAGGATAGACAACAGCTATGGATACATTACCATCAAAATATTGGCTGGATAAATTACTCGACATGATTGCCGAGCGTAAACCAAGTGGTGAGGTGCTGGTAGCCTCAGGGATCACGCCATCGGGACCATACCATGTTGGTCATTCGCGCGAGATTCTTACTGCTGAAGCCGTCAGGCGTGGACTCGAAGCTCGCGGTCGCATGGTGCGTCATATGCACAATGTTGATGACTTCGATGCCCTGCGGAAACGCTATGCATACTTACCAGAACAATTCCAAGCCGAAGTCGGCAAGCCAGTTTATCTGGTTCCTTCCCCAGCTGGAGATGGTGCTAGTTATGCAGAACATTATTTTTCCCGCTATGCAGCTGCTGCAGAGCAGCTTGAAATCCCGATGGAAATATGGCGGTCACACGAAGAGTATCAGCGAGGTGTATTCACGCAGGCTATCCTGACGGCCTTGGAGCGCCGTAACGAGATTGCGGACATTCTCAAGCGCATTTCCGAACGTGACGTGCCAACTGATTGGCAACCGATTCAGATTCTTGATATTACCACCCAGAGCCTGCGCACAGCGGAGTTTCTCAGCTATGACGTGCAACGTAAGCTAGTCGAATACCGAGCGGCCGATGGACGCGTGCACACAGCTGACATTGCGACTGGCCAGGTGAAACTTGATTGGCGAGTGGATTGGCCGGCTCGCTGGGCGATTCTCGGAGTAGATGTCGAAGGTTTTGGTAAAGAGCATGCCACGAAGGGTGGAAGCTACGATACAGGCTCTGCAATCATTCGCGAGATCTTTGAGGCCGAGCCACCCATTCCGGTACCATTTAATCCGATCCACTTGCATGGTGAAACGAAAAAGATGAGCTCCAGTCTTGGCAATTTGATTACCATCGAAGATGCTTTGCAGATTATCCCACCAGACATCCTGCGCTATTTTGTGTTCAAGAGCTTGCCGAATAAAGTTTTGAGCTTCGATCCAGGCTTAGGTATGGCACAGTTGATCGATGAATATGCGGCGACAGAATCAGCCGTACGGCAGGGAGACATGGCGGAATTTGCTGACGCTTGGCGGGTGGCTGTGCTCGATCAGGCGCATGCGACGGTTTCGACGATTCCATTTACGCACCTTGCCACGGTCTATCAAACTGCACGTAAGGATGTGGACTCGACCCTGGCACTCTTAGAGCGGACCCATCCACATGAGACTCACGAGCAGGCTTCAGTCATCAAACGAGAATTAGCCTATCTTGATCGTTGGCTAGACCGCTTTGCGCCGGATTCCTTGAAAATTTCACTCTTAGACCAGCCACCGGTGATCGAGCTGAGTACTGAAGAGGCTGTGTATTTGGAGCGACTGGCCACGGCTCTGACAGAATCGCCCTGGGATGGGGATACATTGCAGGCGGTGATTTTTGCTACAGCCCAAGCTGTTGATCTGCAGCCGAAAGTTGCTTTCCAATTACTCTATAAGCTGTTTCTTGGGCGTACTGCCGGTCCTAAGCTAGGACCATTCTTGGCGAGCTTAGAAGCTGACTTCGTGCTTGGTCGACTACGAGCGATGACTACCCAGGGCTGATATAATAGATATATGTTACAACTGTCGTTACTCCGTGAAAATCCCGATAGCGTACGGCAGTCCATCCTGCGTCGTGGGCTCAAAGTCGACCTGGATCGCTGGTTGTCTCTGGATCGTCGTCGGGCCGAATTAATCCCCCAGGTGGAGCAGGCTCGCTCGGCGATGAAATTAAAAGGTAAGCCTACACCTGAGGAACTTAAGCATATGCAGGTTGCCAAGCGCGAGCTGACTGAGCGTGAAGAGGAGCTGGCATATATTGAGGCTGAATGGCAACGACTACTCGAAGATATGCCGAATCTTATCGCCGACGGCACCCCAGATGGGGGAGAAGAGGCTAATCGAGAAGAGCGTACTGGAGGGGTGCGGCCGGAGTTTGACTTCACTCCAAAGGATCATTTAGAGCTTAATCAACAGCTAAAATATGTTGATTTTGAGTCAGGTGCGAAAGTTGCCGGTAGTCGTTTTTATTATCTTGCCGATAAGGGGTCACGCCTGTGGGATGCGATTGAGCTCCTGGCTAAACGCGAACTACGTAAGCGCGGCTTTGAGATCATGACGGTCCCGCATATGGTGAATCAGCGTGTCGCCGCTGGTACTGGTTTTTTGCCGCGTGGTGAGGAGCGTCAGATCTATAAAGTCGAAGAGGCTGATCTTAATCTCATCGCGACTGCTGAGTTGCCACTGACTGGCTTAATGATGGACGAAGTGCTGGAGGTGGCTCAGCCTATCAAGCTCGCCGCCAGCTCACCGTGCTATCGGCTCGAGGCAGGTACGTATGGCAAATTTTCAAAAGGGCTGTATCGTGTTCATCAGTTCAATAAGCTCGAAATGTATGTCTACTGTCGGCCAGAGGATAGTGCGAATTTGCTGGAAGAGATCGTTGCTATCGAGGAGGCGCTTTGTCAGCAGATGGAGATACCCTACCGCGTCGTGCGTATTGCTGCCGGTGACCTCTCGGCGCCAGCGTATAAAAAATATGATCTTGAATACTGGAGTCCGGTCGATGCTAGCTATCGAGAGCTGACAAGCTGTAGTGATTGTACGGACTATCAAGCTCGTCGACTCAATGTGCGCTATCGTACCCCCGAGGGTAAGCTTGACTACGTTCATACCCTCAATGGCACAGCGGTAACGTCAGGTCGTGGCCTCATAGCGGTGATTGAAAATCATCAAACCGCTGACGGTCGCGTGCGATTGCCGGCTGCCCTAGCTGATATTTATGGAGGAGAATACCTATGATCACCTATCAAATCGTTGCTCGCAAACTCGAAGTCGATGAGGAGTTGACTGAGTACATCGAAAAGAAGCTGGCTCGCCTCGACAAGTATTTCCCGAAGAATCACCAGCCGATTAGTATGCGCGTCGAGCTGCGACGCGACGAAGCTGCACAGCCAGATAAGCGCTATCACGTCACGGTACAAATTGAGATCGATGGGCCCGACATGACGGCTGAGACGGCGACGATGAACCCACACAGCGCGGTCGATATTGTTGAGGCGAAGCTAAAAGAACAGATTCGTAAGTATAAAAATAAGCATAGCCCACGTCGTCTCACGTTGAAGCGCCACGGAGCATCGATTGACGATAATGCCTAAGCACCGTATACTACCGGCACGCTAGGGTTACTATACCCAGCTGATTCGCACCTCGACCCCAGGAGGTTACTGTGTTTTGGTTGCAAACGTACTGCGATGCTCGGCATCCGAACCCAAACGGTGTCAAGGTGGCGTCCGATCTAGTCTGGTTAGTCATTATCATCGAAGCCGATGGCAACGAGCACTATCTGTATGGTTTTCATTGCCCGGTAGAGGGTTGCCATCGCGTCAATCTGCGTGAGATCCCGCGTATCTACATCGGCGAATTGCTCGACAGTGAGCTCCGACGCTGCATGATCGACATGTCGGTCTGGGATAGCCAGGTTGAGCGTCCGGAACTTCCTGCGGTCAGCGACGCTGAACGCGAAACCTGGCACGATCAGTGTTGCAATCCTGACAGCGCGCCGCTGTTCTACCAGCAGTTAGCTCGTTACGGCATGTACAGCGATACCGCTGGTTAGCCCGGCTTGATTCGGGCCCGCCTATCTCAGGCGGGCCCTTCTCTTATCTGGTATAATTACGGGTTATATGGCAAATTTCCTGAAAACAATCCTTGGCGACCCAAATGAACGAGAGATTCGCAAGGCGCGGGCACGCGTCGAACGGATTAATGCTCTCGAAGACGAGGTACAAGCTCTTACGGACAAGGCTCTCAAAGCTGAAACTGCAAGCCTGAAGGCCCAGCTTGAGGCGGGTAAAAGCCTTGACGACATCCTTGAGCGTGCATTTGCAGTTGTGCGCGAGGCTAGTCGTCGAGTCCTCAAAATGCGTCACTTTGACGTCCAGCTGATTGGTGGGATAGTCCTCCATGAAGGTAAAATCGCTGAGATGCGGACTGGGGAGGGTAAGACCCTTGTTGCTACCGCACCAGTCTACTTGAATGCATTAGCAGGTGAAGGAGTTCATGTTGTAACCGTCAATGACTATTTGGCACGTCGTGATGCTGGCTGGATGAGTCAGATCTATCATTTTCTCGGGCTCTCGACAGGGATTATCATGCATGATGCTGCCTTTGTGTATGACCCTGAGTATGTCAATGAGGAGCACTCTGATGAGCGGCTGCGGCATCTGAAGCCAGTTACTCGAAAAGAAGCTTATGCCACTGATATCACCTATGGGACGAATAATGAATTTGGTTTCGACTACTTGCGCGACAATATGGTCCAAGATATCGATCAGATGGTGCAGCGCGCATTATCATATGCCATCGTCGACGAAGTTGACTCAATTCTCATCGACGAAGCGCGTACTCCGCTTATTATCTCGCAGCCGCATAGTAAGTCGACTGATCGCTATTATGCATTTGCGAAGATAGCAAAATCTCTAAAGCCGGAAGAAGATTATGAGCTTGATGAAAAGCAAAAGGCTGTCAGCTTAACCGAAGAAGGAATCGCGCGGATTGAGCAAGCCCTGGGTGTAGACAATGTCTATGAAGCTGGACGCATCGAAGATGTGCATCATATCGAGTCGGCCTTAAAGGCTGAAGCGGTCTTTCAAAAAGATCGAGATTATGTAGTCACGCCAGATGGCGAGATCGTAATCGTGGACGAATTCACAGGACGCTTGCTGCCAGGTCGACGCTACAGTGAGGGTTTGCACCAGGCGATCGAGGCCAAAGAGGGTGTTGAGATCCAACAGGAGAGCCAGACGTTAGCTACCATTTCGTTCCAGAACCTCTTCCGACTCTATGACAAGCTAGCTGGTATGACAGGTACGGCCGCGACTGAGGCGGAAGAATTTGGCAAGATCTACAAGCTCGAAGTTACAACTATCCCGACGCATCAGCCCATGATCCGTCAGGATTTGCCAGACAGAATCTACAAGACGCTGAAGGGCAAATTTACGGCCGTCGTCGAAGACGTCAAAGAGCGCCATGAGAAAGGACAGCCGGTCCTCTTAGGTACTGTCTCGATCGAGAAAAACGAGCTCCTGAGCCGGATGCTGACGCAAGCTGGAGTCAAGCACACAGTCCTGAACGCGAAGAATAATGAGGCGGAAGCCGATATTGTCGCGGCTGCCGGCCAGAAGGGTGCGGTGACTTTGGCGACAAACATTGCCGGTCGCGGTACTGACATCGTGCTGGGCGAGGGCGTGACAGAAGTTGGCGGTTTGCACGTTATTGGTACAGAGAGGCATGAATCGCGTCGCATCGATAACCAGCTGCGGGGTCGTGCCGGTCGTCAGGGTGATCCTGGCTCAAGCCAATTCTATGTCTCAATGGAAGATGATCTGATGCGTATCTTCGGATCGGAGCGTCTCTCCGGCATGATGGAAGCTTTGGGTCTGCCTGAGGACACCCCGATCGAAAATCGCATGGTTTCTCGTAGCTTGGAATCAGCCCAGAAGAAAGTCGAAGGTCATAACTTTGACATTCGCAAACACCTCGTGGATTACGACGATGTGATGAACCAACATCGCGAGATAATCTACGCACGGCGTCGCGCGATTCTCAAGCAGGATTCGATCAAAGACGATCTCATGCCGCTTTTCGAAGCGGAGTACCGCGCTCTCATCGAAGGCGCAACTGACCCGCAGACAGAACATCTCGATCTTACGAAGCTGGCTGAGGGTGTACGCAACATTATCCCACTCGAGAAGGGTTGGGAAGAAAAGCAGGAACGGCGGGATGCTGAGCATCTTGTGGGGCAGTTCATGGAACAAACTGAGGCAATGTATCGGCAACGCTACATGGAATTTGGCGATGACGGTGTGATGGTGATTGAGCGCCTGGTAAGTCTGAAGACAATCGATACGGCCTGGCTCGAGCACCTTGAAGCCATGGATCACTTGCGTGATGGCATTGGTCTGCGCGGCTATGGGCAACGAGATCCCCTGGTTGAATATAAACAAGAAGCCTATCGTATGTTTGGCCAGCTCCAGCGGCGAATTGATTCGGAGATTGTCCACACCCTCTTTAAAGTACAGGTCCAGATCAATCAACCGACCGAGATGCCGATTGAGACCGAGATTACACAAGGTGCAGAGCGTGCGATTGCCAGTGGTCCAAGTGAAAGTGGCGGGAAAGAAACTGAACGAGCGGTGGCTAAGGCGAAACGTGAAGCGGTGCGGGCTGGCCATGAAGCGGGGCCAATCCGGCGCGTCGGCTCGACGCCGAAGAAAAAGACTAAGAAGAAAAAGAAACGAAAGTAGCCCAACAAATCCCCTGCCATAAGGGGATTTTTGCTATCATAAGAGGAATGAGAGGTGAAGTACTCACACATTCATCTGAAGGTGAGCAGGCTCGTCGACGATCTAACCACATTAAGATTGGTTTTGGTGAATTAGCAGGCCAGCTACGTGATGTGCGGGCGGCCATTCACGAGCAGTCAGAACGCAAACGTTTAGCGGATGCAGCTGGTAATCCTCAAGAATCGAAGCTGGCTGGAGAGATCATCGGACATCTCGTTGATGAAGAACAAGAGCTTGAGTCGCTCATGCTATCGCATGTGCAGCCAATCGAAACTTCAACCGATGCATCAGCATCACAAGATGGGTTGAGTGAGCAATCAGAATCTCTGGAAAAATCAGGGACAGACTGGCGCCTGCAAGGGGCTTCTCGGGAGGCAATTACTCGCGAATTGGTGAGTGCCCCCGACTACGCAGCGGCGCGTGATCAATTAGCTCGTGAGAATCCGGAGCTCAATCAGCATGCTATCCACCTTGTCTTGAGCGAGGTTGTACCGCTTATTCAAGAGGGTCGATTGCCTGTCACCGATACTTTCTGGCGAGACCAGGTACTCTCGAAGCCGGTGAGTAACGAGAAGCCTGAGTCGAGGTGGCTTGATAAAGACGATTGGGATCCAGATGAAGAGAGCGAGCGGGGTGAACATCCTCAGGAGGCTGGTGTGAGTAAAGAAGCACGAAAGAAGCGCGAATTGAGTGCTAGACTGCGTGCCCAGGGCTTGCCGACGCGAAGCGTAAGCAGTTATGATACTGTCAACGATATGCGGGCGCTTGATACAGAACCAATGGGCGAGCCTATACCTCAGACTGGGCCCAGTCACGCTGAGAAGCTAGCTGAGAATTTGCGGCGGGCTGCTGGACTTGATACTGGCAGTCAAGATGCTTATTTACCGCCAAGTCCTTTGAATGAAGCGGCAAGAGATCCTGAAACCAGATCTGAACCCCATGGGTATAACGAGAAAGCAACTGATTTTGCTCGGCGCCTCCATGAGGTTGAGGAGGCACGTCGTAATCAAGCTGCTGAACAGATCCGGGCGAGTAATGCTGATAACTTTGATGCTAACCGGGAGACCCTCGCTCCAGGCGAATTCTGGATTGGCAGTATAATCTTTCGACCTGGTGAGCGAGTACTGTATACGGAACGAGATGGTGACAAGGGTGAACATGTCGTGCTGGGGCCTTCAGAGGATAACCCGCCCGGGTTACGCTTGCGTAATCCAGAAACCGGCACTACATTTGCTATCTCGCAAGAAGCAGTCATGGATCGCATAGAAAAGGTGGGTGAAAATACACAGCCACCGGATGATACTGAGCGACCACGTGGCCCGAAACCGCCTGAGGATGGCGAGGTCGAAACTCCAACCGTCGAGGTGCCCGATGAACTGAAAGAGCAGATTCCTCAAGTACCGACATTTGCGGATTTGATGGCTGATGCTGAGGTATTGCGTGATGGTCTTGATGGCCAGATCAAGAATATTGCTGCTGCAAAGAAGAGCCGTGAGAAGCTCTTCGGAACACATTTCAAAGATCGAGAAGCTAAGCTGAAGTCTGAGCAGGGTAAGCTTGATCAACTCCATGGAGAGTACATGGATGCCTGGGCATATCGCTTGGCAATGGTCGAGGATATGGATAAGGAATTTGATGGCGCGCGCGATGGCTTCCTGTCTGAGATCGACGCTCGCCGTGAGCGCATTGCTGGCATCAGGGTTTCGAATGACTCCGAGGACACGAAGGTGAGTAAGATTTCTGCTCTCGAGACAGAGATCAAGCAGTATGAAGCCGCGATCGCCGAGACTGAGAAGCGTCGTGCTGAGACGAAAGAGTCGATCAAAGATCTCCGCGACAAGGCGACGCAGAATATGATTGTCGATCTTGCGACGGTTCGCACCCGCGTTGAAGAAGCGCAGACTGAGTTGAAGGGTGGCAAGGGCCTAGCACGATTTAAGCAGCTGTGGAAGAGTAAAGGTGGGATTGCCGTCCGCATAGCGGCCGGCGCCGGATTAGTTGGGTTAAGCTTGACTGGACCGATTGGGGCGGCTGTGGGTGTCGCGGGACTGGCGGCGATGCGAGGCGTGGGTGGTTATTATGGTGGTGAAGCAACTTGGAATGCGGGACATCGCTTCCGTGAGGGTCGACGAGGTAGGCGAGATGAGCGTACGGCTTCCTCAGAACTCACCGAAGAGCAGCGAGCCGCCTTAGGATCTGATATCGAGGCCATAGGCACTGGTATCGAATCGACTCCAGAAAATGACGGCCGACAGGATCGCTCAGATACAGAAGCTTTCTTGCGGCGAAACCCGATGGCGCGTGCCGAGGTCGAAAGAGTAATGCGTGGTGAAGCTGAAGCCTCGGCCGCAATCGCTGTACAGCTCATGAAGGATCAGCGGGAGCGCATTCAGCGTGATGCCAAATCAAATCGTTCAGCGAAAATCGCGGGTGCCGTTGTCGGCAGTACACTAGCAGTAGCTGGTCTGTGGCGCAGCCTGGGCATCCATCGCCCACCGACAGATGGACCAAAGCCTTACCAACCAGATGTTGATCGCCTGCGTGGCATTGTTACCTCTCGGCCTGAAGCCCCTCAGCAGTGGGTGAATATGATGGCGAATGCGCCAAAGGGCAGTACGGCGGCTGAAGCAGCCTTCAATCAAGTCTATGAGCAGGCAGCGCGAGGCTTGAGTCGCTCCCAGTTGACGAACCTCAATCGCGTCATCGGCCGCCTGTCTACTATCGACGGCTATGGCAATGATTGGACTCAACAGAATATGAGTTACCTCGTACGTCAGGTCAAGAATGGTTTTAATGCTGACGAAATTATCGATAAATTTAACAGTATCGGCGGTCCTAACGTGGGCCCGGCGAATCTCTAATTAGAGGAGGCAAGTAAATGAACCCCACGACACAACCAGATCTATTCACGCGGCTTGGTATGGCTTCCGCGTCGGATGAACAGAAGCAAGCCCTAGTCGAGCAGGTCGCCGACCTGACCATGATCCGTGTCATGAACAAACTGCAGGATCGGCTGTCTCCAGAAGACATGAGTTCGCTCGAGCAGCTATCTGAGGCCGGACAAGATGATCAGCTTGTACAGCGCTTACGAGAGCTTGCCCCGGATTATGAGCAACTTGTCGAGGTAACCAGTCGAGAGGTGGCTGATCAGCTAGTTGAAGATCAGCGGGCTGTCCTCGCAAAGGTTCGTCAAGACGCTTCAACAAATTAACTCACCAAACGAATAATTCATTGACTCTATCAGATAAAAATGGTAGAGTCTTTTTTTGTAGTACCAGAACAACTCTTTTATGAGAGCAAGTCTGGGAATCTGCACCTGTTCATCCAACATCCGATCTTTCCGGTG
>CAZDEK010000008.1:0-20559 GCA_964504625.1 uncultured Candidatus Saccharibacteria bacterium | reverse complement strand
ATCCGGCAGTGTCATCTTTGATCGGCAGTGCTGGGGGCAGGGTATCGCGAAGGCAGCTCACCGGGCACGTACCTGGTACGCCGTTGAGGTTTTGAACCTGCTTTCCATTGAGTCGGGCTTCCTGAAGGGCAATTTGGGCTCGCAAAGAGCGCTCTATCATTCTGGGTATTTCGACTACGGTACTGTATATCGATACGACTACGCCCAAGGTGAGCCGAAAGATATGGGTCTCATGCTGTGGGTCGATCCGCGCAAGTACTCCTGGCAGTACTTCTGGAACGGCAAGCCACCGAAGGATATTCGCGAAGCTGCCAAGGCTGGTCGCGAGCGAGCACTTGCAGCTCTCAAGTGGGCGGAGGAAAACGTGCGTTTCCTCTAAGCCTCTGGCCCCTATCTGATGATAGGGGCCTTTCTTTATACTGTGAGTATGGGTAAGCGTGTAATTGCCGATTTTCGGGAGCTGGTATGGGAGCATTACCGTCAGCACGCTCGCAGCATGCCGTGGCGCGAAGACCCTTCACCGTATAAGGTGGTCGTCAGCGAGGTGATGCTCCAGCAGACACAGGTCGATCGCGTGACGCCAAAGTTTTTGGACTGGGTGAAGCAATGGCCGAGTTTTGCCGATCTCGCGGCCGCGCCGACCGATGAACTATTGCGAGTATGGAAGGGCCTTGGCTACAATCGGCGAGCTTTGCGGCTGCGTGAGTTAGCACGGATCGTGGCTGAAGATCATGCTGGCAGACTGCCCGATTCTCAAGCTGAGCTCGAAGCGCTGCCAGGTATCGGCCCGCACACTGCCGGTGCGATTTTGGCCTACGCTTTTAATCGGCCGGTGGTGTTTATTGAGACGAATATCCGCCGTGTTTTCCTGCATCACTTCTTTGCTGATCAGGACATGGTCCATGATCGTGAGCTCTTGGCGTATATCGAAGCCGCTCTCGACCGCGAGCATCCTCGAGAATGGTATTGGGCCCTGATGGACTACGGGAGTTGGCTAAAGTCGCAGATTGTAAATCCTAATCGCCGTAGTCGCCACCATGTTCGTCAGGCAAAATTCGAAGGCTCGAACCGACAACTCCGCGGCAAGATACTTGATCTAGTATTGCAACAGCCCCAAACCATAGTGACGATAGTTGAAACTTGTCCGCACTTTTCGCAAGAACAGGTTGAAAAGGCCCTGATTGCACTTGAGTCAGAGGGTTTTTTGAGCCGTGACGGTGCACGGTATACAATGAAGTCATGAGTAAGCGCACCCCTTGGTTCCGCGAAGGCAAGACCTACGGCTGGTGGCCGGTGACGTGGCAGGGCTGGACCGTGTTTTTTATCTGGGTGGCGGTATTTGCCGGCTTCATTGCCTGGGCAAATCTACGATTTACTAACGTCTGGCTTGCAATGGCAGTATCGATACTCTTTGGCGGCTTTTGGCTAGGGGTTCTCTGGGGCATTTGCACTCGTACCGGCCAAGCTGAGCGCCAGCATCGCTCGAGTAGGCGAGAAGAACAAGCATGAGGCTAGCACTTTTTGCGCACCTCGTTGCTTTTGCATTTGGTTTCGGTACTGTCATGGTGGTTGATATTTCTGGACTGCTCTGGGTACTGCGGCGCATTCCAGCAGAAAAGTTGCTTTGGCTCACAGGTATTGGACAGAAGATAATTTGGTCATCTGTAGCAGTGCTTGTCGTCAGTGGCGGCATACTGTTGCCAGAGGTGCTCTCAGCGCGAACGAAGTTGAAACTCCTTGCCGTTGTGATCCTCGTGGTCAATGGCATGTTTCTTGACCGGATGCGTCGCCGCTTGCAGGCTTCAGGGGAGAATGATTTCTGGAAATTACCGCGCGATCTACAAATTCAGTCAGTGGTCTCGATTAGTCTGTCGCAGTTGTTGTGGTGGACTGCAGTGATTATTGGCTTTTTGAATAGCTCAAGCCACACATTACACTAATTACAGCTGAGCTAGTTCTTCGCGCACGACTACGCGATCATCCCAGGCGATCTTCTTGCCACCGATTACCATCGACTGCTCGGCGCCCTTACCCGTTATGAGAACAAGGTCGCCTGGCTTTGCCAACGCCAAGGCTTTGCGGATACCGGCCCGTCGGTCAGCGATGCGGAAATATGTGCTACCATCTTTGCCTTTAGCCTTCCTGACTCCATTTGCGATATCATCGATGATTGTTGACGGGTCATCATTATACGGGTCGACATTTGAGATGACGACATAGTCACTACCGCGCATGGCAATCTGGCCCATAATTGGCCGCTTAACAGTATCTCGACCACCCCCTTCTGCACCGAGCAAAGTGATGATCTTGTGCTTGCGATCGACCATCGTTTGCGCACCATCCATTAAGGCTTGCATACCAGTTTCTTCGTGGGCGTAGTCAACTATAACCGTGAAGTTCTGACCAGCCTCAATGCGCTCCATGCGGCCCGGAATGGCGCCGAGCTGCTCTAGCCCCAGGGCGATAGCGTGTGGGGATCGCCCTAGCTCAAGGGCGGCTGCAATTGCACCAGTTGCGTTTGAGACATTGATCTCACCTGGGATGGCAATATCATACGCATGTTTATTGATGACGAAGTGGCTCCCAGTGGGGGTGTTCGTGATGCGAGTGGCGCGATAGTCACTCTTTGCGTGAACTGAGTAGCTGCGCTTGATGTCGGCTTGATGCGCGAAATACTGTAGGAAGTGCTCAGCATCGGCGTTAGCGATGAGGATTTTAGGCTGGATACGGCCGCTTACAACTTTGGGTTTTTGGCGAGCGGTCTGCTCAAACACCCGCTGATTGTGCTGATGGAGAATCTCAAGTGAATAATTATGACTCGCCATTAATTCACGGGTAACGTTGGTGAAAATCAGCATATCGAAGTGAATGCCTATATGACGCCATTGGGCTTGCCCTTCAGAAGGGACTTCCATGATGGCAAATTCACAGCCGGCTGCCTGCATGTTTTTGAGGAGTTTCTGCAAATGGTGCCGCCCGGGCATTGTCATGTGATAAGGATTGAGAGTTTCTTGCTCACCGATGCGAATATTGGCTGTGCCGACCAGGCCTACTGTTTTAGGCTGCTTCGGGTCGCCGGTCAATGCTGCCCATAGGAGATTAGCTAGGGTAGTTTTGCCTTTGCTGCCAACGATGCCGATAGTAATCATATGGCGACTAGGATTGCGATAGGCAAAGCTGGCCGCCAGCGCTTCAAAGTAGTGGAGATTGTTGATGAATTGCTGAGGGATGAGCTTTTTGACGTTCATATCGCTTGTCATTGTACAGGATTTCAACTGGGATGCGCCTGAAAATAGAGGAGCCCCCGGGCCGAAACCCGGGGGCACTCACCACGTTTCCGAGCTGGGAAGGGAAGGTGATGAGAAGGCGGCTTTCCAGGATTTTGGGTGGTGCGCTGTGCGGGTAGCTCTGGGTGTAGCGCTTAAAGGGCATAGTAGGTAGTACTGGGGAGATGTCCTCTGACCAGCTGCAAGGAGCAGCAATCCTGGATGCAAGAGGTTGGTGCCGGGAGGCGCCACCACTTGGTTGGTAGAGCAGGGGCATTGCTCTACTGCCCATAATGTAGTCCGGTCTCTCGTGGGCGTCAAGCGGCGAGTGGCTGTACAATGTGATGTATGCGATTGATTACTATTTTTCAGGCCGGTACGAGCCTAGGGAGCTTTAGTCAAGGTGTCGAAGATGGGCCTAAGGCTATGCTAGCTGAAGGTCTCGTCGAGGCCCTGGAGGGTGCTGGCTATGAGGTATATGTTGCGCCGCCAATCCAAGCACCAATCATTGAGCATAAGCGTCGGGATGTCAGAGAGTTTGGAAGGCTGGTTCCATGGCTGCAGGCCCTGCGCCAGCAGGCAAGTAAGTCAGCGGCGAGTGGGCGAGTACTGACTCTGGGTGGTGATCATTCGATTGCGCTCGCTAGCCTACTGGCGACTAAACAACAGCATCCACGCGCAGTATGTATTTACATAGATGCACATCCGGATTGCAATACCCCAGAGACCTCACCAACAGCAAACCTCCACGGCATGCCTTTGACGGTGGCAACGGGCGAGTGGCTGACCGAGTATTTTCCTGGGCCATATTGGCAGCCAGCCGAGATTTGCATGATTGGCATTAAGGATATTGATCCGGCCGAGAGCGCTTGGCTGCAGCGACATGGTGTGCTGCACTTCACCATGGATGATGTCATTGAGCAGGGGATTGGTACTGTCATGGCTCGGGTACGGAGCTGGATTAATGGCAGACCAGTTCATGTCAGCTATGATATCGACGGCATTGATGGTGAGTATGCGCCGGGTACTGGCATCGTCAACAGCGGTGGTCTTACTCGACGTGAAGCGACATATCTGGCGCGACAATTCGGCAAAATGCATCCCGTAGCAGTTGATCTTGTCGAGGTTAATCCGCACCGCGATCAGGCATCAATGACGGTACGACTCGGAGTTGAACTAGCTGTGCAGCTGATGGGTGGCAGTTGTAGTGCCTACGATACTTATCTGAAAAAAAGTGCGGATCATGACCAAGAAAGACTCTGACGAACATACTTCACGGCGGCTCCTCACTGTACTCATTGTGGTTGCAATTACAATATTGAGTATTTTTTGTATGCAGCTTGTTAGGGTGTTCCGACGACTGACAATTCGTGTAAGTCCTCGCCCCGTTACGACCGTAGCACCATCTGGGCAACAAATTGTGGCGACGGATTGTTATACGTTTCTCCTGCTTAGCACCTATGAGCTTGAGCGACGACCGAACTGTGAAGTAAATGCGTATGCTCGTCCAGAGAAGTATCGCTATGTAAATGTGGCACCGTATTATGAATCAAGTGAGTCGGAGATTTTACAGCGCTGGCAGGCGCGTTGGCTTACGCTTGGTGCTCAAGAGGAGAGTAGGGAGCAGGTCGATCTGGACGGAAAACGGGCTTGGCGGCTGATCGAGAGATACCCACAGAATGGTGAACGGTTTGTATCCTACATCGTTATTCTGCCTCGACCTATGCCGGTCGATAGCCAAGATCGGATAACGGCCTTTGAGATACGCGGCTGGGCAACAACTCCTGCTGATGAGCAATTCCTGCGTGATGTGGTGGGGACATGGCGATGGCGTGTTTGAAGCTTATTGACTGATACCGCTCATGCTATACTGAAGGCAACCATGGATCCGAATGTCAACCCACAGCCAGACTTGGGTGATCAGAGTCAGTTACAGGTACCGGTTAATCCGCCGGTATTTCATAATCCGTTGGCAGCTAGTCATGATGCGCACACACAGCAATTGCCAGCTGTTTCGTCACCCACGAACGAGCAGATGCCCATGCAGACCTCACCTTCAGCGACTGAAACACCGTCTATAGCTCAGCCTGTAGTCAATAGGCCACCAACCACACCCGTGAGCCCTCCAGCGTCAGCTGCCCTACCGGTCTCCCAGCTGCCAGATAGCCCTATTCGACCAGCACCTGTGCGCTTGGCGCCTGAGCCGCGGGCCGATGATGCTCACGCTGCTTCAGCGGTAGCCTCTGCAAGTGTAACTCCCTTTGGTGCGCAACCTGCTACTCAGTCCGTACCGACTACCCCTCAAACCCCACCCGGCCAGGCGGCAGCACCGAAATCACATCGAAAGAAAATAATTGGTATTACGGCCGGAATTGGTATCGTTTTGATATTGGCTGCAGCCGGTGCAGTTGTTCTAACACCGAAGAAAGCGGTCAAAAATCAGACCCAAGCTCCAACCCTTGCTTCATCGACTCGCGATACGACTGAGCGGCCATTGCAGCCTTTTGCGCAAAAGGTCAGTTCTGATTGCTATATCTTTCAAGTACCTATCCCTAGTGAGGTGCAAACCAATAAAGATTGTTTACTATCGGTTGTATATGGTGAACAAAAAGTTTCTACAATAACTGTTTCACCGCAACGTGAATTTGATGTTGTTGCAGAAGACAACTCGTCAAACAGCACGAATACGAACCAAAATCAGTCAGTCCGCTTTAATACCGAAAAATACCTAGAAGCATTAATTGCTAACGCTATTCCCAAAGAACTTATCCTAACGCGTGAGACGGTTACTGTAGGTAAGCTTAATGGTACAAAAGTGGTTGGGAAAAAAGATGCTAACGGCCAGCCAGTAGTTGCGTATGTCTTTGTGGTATTGCCGGAAGGGGATCGGAAATTTAATGAAAAGACCTTTGTCGCCTTCGTTATGACGGGCGCGTATAATGACGACTATAGCCGTAAGGGTTTTGATCAGGCAATTGCAACATGGTCTTGGAAATAGAGGATAGTATATAAGATGGCAAATCTCATGACACCCCAGGAAACACACAAGGGATTTCGGGCGATTGGCGCGACACTAATAATTCTTGCAGTTGCGGTAACGCTGTTATTGATAGGAGTATTTGGCGCAAGATTCATTAGTAGTAACTTCTCAAAGGATAAAAATACTACTGGCAGGCAAGCTAGTACAGCGGGAAATGTAGTAGTTCGTCAGGCTACAGTTGAGACTGACTGTTATTCTTTCATGATTGATAGGACGACAAACTTCGGCACGAGATCTGAATGTAATGTTGAGGTTACGTATGGCAGCGATGGTCGAAATCGACTTGTCGTTAAGCGTACGCTACCTCCGGAACCAGTCAAGTCTACTGCTGCGAGTACAAGCACACTCGACACATACAGAGATGCATTGAGTAAAAATGTCACTGTAGAGTCGGGCGACCAAGTTAAATTATCGGATGGCAGTATTGGCTACAAATATATCGTCCGCCAGCCAGGTGAACAACAGAAGCAAGCAATATTAATGGTATTTTCCACACGAACAGTTGAACAGAATGGGGGTAAAATCACCCCAGTATTCATCATTAATACTCCCGCCGAAACAGACGAACAGAAACAAGTCCTCCAGGGAATTATTGACTCCTGGAAGTGGAAGTAGCTGAGAGAACGGCCCTCATCCTGCATGGCTGGAATGATGATCCAAATGCAGGCTGGTTGGGCTGGCTGCAAGCTGAGCTCGGGCGGCGGGGTTTCCATCTCTTTGTGCCGGTTTTTTCAACGGAAGCAAGGCCACTTTTACCACAGTGGCAAGCTCAGCTTGATAAATATGCACCTGAGCTCAATGAAGGCTCACTTATAGTCGCTCATTCATTAGGGGCTTTTCTGGCATTAAGATTGTTAGAGGCCTTACCAACTTATTGCGCAGTTGGGGCAGTAGTTCTGGTCAGTGGTTTCTATGACGCTCCAAACCCTAGTGCGCGTCGCTGGTTCGAACCGGAGCCCGACTGGCAAAAGCTTCAGGCAAAGGCCGCACGATACATCTGTGTTTACTCTGACGATGACACCATTGTGACTCCAGATCGCACGCGTCGACTGGCGCACAAGCTATCAGCCGAGCTTGTGTGTTTGCCAGGACATGGCCACTTTTTAGGCAGTCGAGGGCTCAATCAGCTACCCGAACTGATTGAGCTTCTTGAAGATAGCGGAGCTCTCGCCAGCTAGCTTTTCGTACGCTCTTCGGTTTTTCTCTGATGCGGCCTATAATGAGGCTATGAATGATGTTGAAGAAGTTAAGAGCCGACTCGACATAGTCGAGGTAATTTCGGGCTATGTTGAGCTTAAAAAGGCGGGAAAGGACTGGCGGGGCTTATCGCCGTTTCGCCAAGAGCGGACACCTAGCTTTTTCGTTAGCCCAGATAAGCAGATATGGCATGATTTCGGCTCGAGCGAGGGTGGCGATGTGATTAGCTTCGTTATGCGCATGGAGGGATTGAGCTTTCCTGAAGCGCTGGAGATGTTGGCGGCTCGAGCTGGCGTGAAGCTCACACGCAAGCGAGGTCCTGGAGGTCAAACTAAGACTCGTCTCCTGCAGCTCATGGAGCTAGCGGTCAAGTATTATCATTATCAGCTTTCACAATCTCCAGAAGCACTACAGTATCTGCGCGACAAGCGGGGCGTGAATACTGAGGCTATTAAGGCATTTTCACTTGGCTTTGCGCCAGACGCATGGACGAACCTTTTGGATTATGCCAAGCATCAGGGGTTTACTTTCGACGAGATGGTTGCCGTTGGTTTAGCGACGAAACGCGCTACGAGCAAAAGTGGGGGTTTTGATAGTTTTCGTGGGCGGATCATGTTCCCGATATTTGACGCGCAGGGTCGACCGATTGGGTTTTCGGGGCGTTTGCTTGATGACTCAGTGAAGGCAGCGAAATACATCAATACCCCTGAAACGCCGCTGTATCACAAGTCGCGAGCAATCTTCGGTCTAGCACAGGCCAAAGAGGCTATTCGCCAAACGGAGCGAGTTGTGCTCGTGGAGGGCAATCTTGATGTCGTGTCTCTCTGGCAGCATGGGCAGCGTAATGTAGTTGCCGCCAGTGGAACCGCGCTAACAGCCGAAAAGCTCAAACTGCTCTGGCGTCTGGCGCCTGTGATTCAGCTTTGTTTTGATCAAGATTCTGCTGGCGTGAAGGCAACCTTACGGGCGATAGCGCTCGCTCAAGAGCTAGAGGTTAAACTAGAGGTAATTCACCTTGAAGGCGTGAAAGACCCCGATGAGCTGCTACAGAAGTCACCAGGATCCTGGGAAAAGGCTCTCGCGTCGGCCCAGTATGCTCCGGATTATCTAGTCAAGTATGCTGAAGAGACGTTTCGTCCGTCTGATGCTCCGGGCAAAAAGGCCTATACAAAATTTCTCTTGCCTATGATTAGTCAAATGCGTGATCGTATCGAGCAGGAGCATTACCTTAATCTGGTAGCGCATCGTGTGGGTGTTCAGTCTGAGATGCTGCGAGCAAGTTTGGCGCGACCCAACAAGCACGCTGAAGGCTTGAATACAAATGCTGAACAATCTCGAAAAGAAGACCCAAAAAAAGTGCTTACACGCCAGCATCAGTTCGAAGAGTTTGTACTCGAGATGAGTCTGGCATTCCCCGAAACACAGCCATCTTTATCCGACTTGAATCTAGCTGATGTCACAGAGGAAAACCGACCGCTCTTTGCATACTTACAGGCCAATCCGAAGAGTAGTCTCAAACAGATCATCAAAGCCTTGCCCAATCTGGCGGATCATGGTAAGATACTGGCACTACGGGGTGATCACGCATACTCGGTTATGACCGAGCACGAACGAGGGCTCGAAGCCTTTACCCAAGTGCATAATTTGCAAAAACACATTGCGAATCAGAAGAAACGACAGCTCGCGCGCGATATTGCGGCGCTCGAAGCGGCTGGCGATATGGGTGCGGCTGCACAGAAGCTGCAGGCCTATCAGAGGCTTGCTGACGCTGCAAAAGACTTGTAGTGCGAGTCATTACTATGCTGACGAAGTAGAGGAGGCAGAATGCCACGTAAGGCAAAACCAGTGGAGCCAGCTCCAGAACCAAATATCCCGGAAGAACTCAAGCCGGTAGTAGAGCGTTTGCTGACCAAGGGTCGCGAGCAAGGATTTGTGACTCAGCAGGAGATTATGTCAGCTGTACCATCGGCTGAAGATCAGGTAGAACTCTTAGACGATCTGTATTCGGCCTTTATCGATCAGGGTGTTGAGGTAGTTGATCAAAAAGATAAGCTGATTTGGCAGACTGAGCCAGAAGAGGACGTCGAGAACGCTGTTAATGAAGAATATATCAAAGACATCGCCGACGATTCGGTGCGTTTGTATCTACGTGAAATCGGTAAGATCCCGCTGATTACCGCCGAAGAAGAGGTAGCTCTTGCTAAGCGCATCCAACAGGGTGACAAGGCTGCCAAAGATGCTCTTGCTGAAGCCAATATGCGGTTGGTGGTGTCGATTGCGAAGAAGTATATCGGTCGAGGACTAGATCTGTTGGACCTTATCCAGGAAGGGAACACGGGTCTCTTGCGAGCTGTTGAGAAATTTGATTACACCAAAGGTTTTAAGTTCTCGACATATGCTACGTGGTGGATTCGCCAAGCTATTACACGTGCGATTGCTGATCAGGCTCGGGTGATTCGTATTCCGGTACACATGGTCGAGACGATCAATAAGCTTATCCGTACTCAGCGCCGCTTAACCAGTGAGCTCGGTCGTGAGCCCTCTCCTGAGGAGTTGGCGAAGGAGATGGAGATGGATGTCGAGAAAGTCCTGCACATCCAAAAAATTAGCCAGGACACAACATCGCTTGATGCTGCTGTCGGTGAAGATGAGGACTCGACACTGTCAGAGTTTATCGAAGATCACGATTCGGTCAGTCCAGTCGATGCGGCTACCTATGAGCTTCTGAAGGAGCACATCGATGATACGCTAGCGCTGCTTACGCCGCGCGAGCAGAAAATCCTGCGCATGCGCTTCGGCCTTGAGGATGGTCGCAGTCATACTCTCGAAGAGGTCGGCCAGGAATTTGGCGTGACCCGTGAACGCATTCGCCAGATCGAAGCAAAGGCTCTGGCTAAATTGCGTAAGAATAAAGACTCCAAGAAACTCAAAGATTATCTACAGTAAAGCAAGAGAAAAGAAGAAACCGCCCGGTATATCTGGGCGGTTTTTGGTGTGGCGCGCACTTATGCTTCAGGAGATTCGTCGGTCGGCTTTGCGGGCTCATTGGGTTCGGCTTCCGCATCATCGGGCTGAGATCCACGTTCAAGGGCCTCG
The DNA here is from genome assembly GCA_964504625.1 of uncultured Candidatus Saccharibacteria bacterium. GTDB lineage: Bacteria > Patescibacteriota > Saccharimonadia > CAILAD01 > CAZDEK01. Next base: position 9,960 of record CAZDEK010000008.1, on the reverse strand, counting down.
CGGGCACTAGCTACGCCCTTCAGGCCACGCTCGCGATCTTCGGTAGAGATACGTAGTTTCGGCGATTGGCTTTGCCGTGGCTGTTTGCTCGGTGGTTTCGGCTTTTCGTTGGCAGCTTCGAGTGCGGCTCGCGCTGCTGCTGGGCCGGAAGCATTCGTTGTTGACTCAGCTTCATCGCTGATCGCTCGCATGGCTTTTTTGTAGGCTGCGATTGCCTCTGGATCGACAGCGTTGTTGCCACGAATGTAACGGTCAATGGGGGATTGTCCTTCAGGATTGGCCATAGGCCACATTATCCCACCAATCTAAGCTGAAAACCAGGTATAATCTGGGTATGACCAAATCTCGCAGCCGCTTCGCGATCTTTGATGGCCATGCGCTCTTACATCGTGGCTTTCACGCAATTCCTTATCTCTCAACCAAGGATGGTACGCCGACTAATGGTGTCTATGGCTTTACGATGATGCTGTTAAACGCTATTCGTGAATTGAAGCCTGATTACGTCGCGGTCGCCTGGGATATGCCAGGCAAAACCTTTCGTCATGATATGTACGAGGACTACAAAGGTACACGGAAGGAGACCGATAAGGATCTTGTGCCGCAGTTTGATGTGACCAAGGAGCTACTTGCTACTTTTGAGATACCTGTCGTCGGTGTTGCTGGCTATGAAGCTGACGACGTGATCGGCACGCTGGCTGAGAAGTATAAGTCGCATCATGATGTGGTGATTGTGACAGGTGACATGGATGAGTTACAGCTGGTTGATGAACATGTACGTGTCTACACCTTACGACGTGGCTTTTCGGACACGGTTCTGTATGATGCTGCGGCAGTTGAAGAGCGGTATGGTGTAAATCCTGAACAATTTCTCGTCACGAAGGCACTGAAAGGAGATCCAAGCGATAACATTCCCGGCGTGAAGGGGATCGGCGAGAAGACGGCAACTGAGCTGGTGCAAAAATATCACACGCTTGATGGAATTTATGAGCATTTGGATGAGCTGAAGCCAGCAGTGCGTACGAAGCTTGAGGCTGGGAAGGACGACGCCTATCACTCGCTTGAGCTGTCACGCATCATGCGTGATGTGCAGGTCGAGTTCGACCTCGAAGATGCGCGACTACATCGCTTTAATCGCGATGCAGTCATTCAGCTCTTTACTAAACTCGAGTTTCGATCGCTGATCGCGAAATTGCCGCAATCGCATAATGGTGAGGCGCAGCAGAATCTCTTTGACGAGATCTATGGCGTTGAGAAGCAGCCGCAGAAGCTCTTGCGTGAACATCTAAAGACAGCTCGGTATCATGTCGTAACGGACGAAAACAGCCTTGAGAAGCTCGCTGAGGGCCTCAGCGAGCAAAAGATAATTGCCTTCGACACTGAGACAACAGGTCTCAATCCACTGCAGGCCAAGCTTGTTGGTATGAGCATTGCTTGGAAGGAGGGTGAAGCCTATTACATACCAGTAGGACATGAGGTTGGCGATCAACTATCGATTGGTCGAGTGCTTGAGGTCTTGCGATCTGTTTTAGAGAGCGATCAGGTTGGCAAAGTCGGTCACAATATTAAATTTGATTATCAAGTGATGTGTCAGGCAGGTGTGAAGCTGGGCGGGATTTGCTTCGATACGATGGTAGCGGCTTTCCTGATTCAGCCGATGGGTCGCGCGCAGACCTTATCAAGTTTGGCACTATCCGAGCTTGGTATCGAAATGATTGAGATCACTGAGCTGATTGGTCCGAAGGGGAAGGGTCAGAAGACATTTGCAGAAGTGCCGATCGGGAAGGCTGGGCAGTATGCCGCCGAAGATGCTGATATTACTTGGCGCCTTTATAAGCGCTTATCTGAGCAGTTGGATTCCATCGGGAAGCTTGCAGAGGTGGGACAGATGCTCGAGTGGCCACTCATACCCGTACTCGGAGATGTGGAGCTCAAGGGCGTCAAGCTTGATGTAAGGTTCTTACAGCATTTTTCTCAGAAGCTCAGCGAACAACTTGACCAAGTGCAACAAGAAATCTGGAGGCATGCCGGACAAAAATTTAACATCTCTTCCACTCAGCAGCTCAAGACAATCTTGTTTGATAAGCTGCAGATTGACACTGCAAACCTGAAGAAGATTAAGAGCGGGTATTCGACAGCCGCGAGCGAACTTGAAAAATTACGCGGCGTACATCCGATCGTTGATTTGATCTTTGAATATCGAGAGATTACTAAGCTCAAGAGCACCTATGTCGATACACTGCCTGGGCTTGTTGATTCTTCTGATGGCCGTGTGCATACGAGCTACAATCAGACAATTGCCCAGACGGGTAGGCTGTCGAGTGCTGACCCTAATCTTCAGAATATTCCAGTCCGTACGCCGTTAGGACGCGAGATTCGTCGGGCATTTATAGCCGATGTCGGTAAGATTTTTGTAGCTGCGGACTACAGTCAAATTGAGTTGCGGTTGGCTGCCGCTATGGCAGATGACAAGCAGATGATTGAGGACTTCAAGAGCGGTATCGATATTCATACCCTGACGGCAGCACAAATGCACGGTGTAAGACCGGAAGAGGTAACAAAACAGCAGCGTTATGGTGCGAAGACCATTAACTTTGGCGTTTTGTATGGCATGAATACGCACGGCCTGTCAGTAGCTACCGGCATGAGTTATGAGGAGAGCAAGGATTTCATCGATAAGTACTTTGAGCTGCGTAAGGGCGTGGCCGAATACATCAAAAGGCTCAAAAAGCAGGCACATGACGAAGGCTATACCGAAACATTATACGGCCGGCGCCGACCTTGCCCTGATGTGAAATCGAGTAATTTTATTGTCCGATCAGCCGCTGAGCGACAGGCTGTGAACATGCCTCTTCAGGGTACTGCAGCCGATATGATGAAGCTGGCGATGATTCGTTTAGCACCAAAACTCGCTGAGCTACCTGGCGAAGCGGCGATGATTTTACAGATACACGACGAACTCATCGTTGAGTGTGATGCTCAACTCGAGAAACGGGTAGCAGCCTGTATGAAAGAGGTAATGGAGTCGGTGATTGAGCTACCCGTCCCGATCGAGGTCGAGGTGGAAACTGGAAAGGATTGGGGTGAGCTCGACTAGGCCACAGCCTAGCTGGATAGCCTTTGATTTTCTCGGTGTGTTTCTGCCGAGGGGTCTATCGGCCGGACTGAACTATTCAGGTGTTGCGACGCAGTGGCAGGGAAGAACCCCTGTTGCTGAGCTCGCTAAATGGCTCCACGGTGAAGGCTTTCACCTTGCTTTGGCAAGTAATAGTCGCAGGCGCTGGATCCTTCCCTGGCTAACACGGGCAGGTGTTGGCGAGCTCTTTGAGGTGATCCTCACTCCAGATGATAAATTCCTCAAACCTAGCCCGGAATATTTTCATGAATTAATAGTCCGGTGTAATGTTCGCCCAGAGTGCATTATCTTTCTCGATGATGGTCGAAAGAATGTAGATGTGGCTTGCAAAGTTGGCTTACGTGGCCAGCAGTGTTGGAGCTTTTCTACGATAGTAGCAGCTCTCCAGCAAGAGGGTATAGAAATACCCGATCGAATCTTGCGACTCGATCGGGTGTGAGGGGCTACGATCAGACGATAGGGAAACGCTGGCGATTGCGCCGCCAGCGACTGAGGACGTAAAGACTGCCGGCAGTGACTGCCCACGGAAAGGCGCCGGCATAGAACTCGGCATCTGGTCCCAGAGGGGTGTCAGCGAGAGCGCCACGGACGGCCTTGCGGCCATTGTGAATCGTGTAGATATAGGCCAGGACACCAAGCGTACTAGCCAAGGGTCGGGTGCGGATTCGCTGTCGCATCGGCCTCCTCCTGATTCGCAGCGATATACAGGTTATACGCTTGGATGGGTGAGAGTGCAAGCACTACCTGATAATAAGGTTTGTCAGGTTATAATGAAGGTATGCCTGAATTACCTGAAGTGGAGACAGTGCGGCTTGGTTTGGCGCGATTCTTACCTGGTAGAGTGATTGCGGAGGTCGAGCATGACACCGAGAAGAGCTTTCCTAACGATACTGACCTTGTTCGGTTGGTGCTGATTGGGGCCTCGGTGCTCGATGTGGACCGTCGTGGCAAGGGTTTGATTCTCAATCTATCGAGTGGCTACAGCTTGATCGTGCACCTGAAGATGACCGGGCAGATGGTTTTTCGGGCGGCTGACGGTGAACGGTTTGGCGCCGGTCATCCGAACGACAGTCTGATAGGCGAGCTGCCTGATCGCAGTACGCGCGTGACACTGACCTTCGCTGATGGCTCGCATCTTTATTTTAATGATCAGCGCAAGTTTGGCTGGATGAAGCTTGTGCCATCTGATGTTGTCCATGATGATCCGTTCTTTGCGCGATTGGGCCCCGAAGCTCTGAGTGAAGAATTTACCTTTGCGCAATTTCGTGAACGCATCATGCGACGGAAAAACACATCGATCAAGGCGGCGATCCTTGATCAGTCGGTGCTAGCGGGAGTAGGGAATATCTATGCAGATGAGGCGCTGTTCGCGGCCCGCATTCATCCGGCGACATTAGTGAAGGATGTGAGTGTAGTGAAGCTGCGCCGGCTATACGAGGCATTACGTGAGGTCATGACCTTGTCGATTTCACTCGGTGGATCGAGTGATAAGAATTACGTTGATGCTGAGGGGCGCAGGGGAAGTTATCTCAAGTTCGCAAAAGTCTTTCGGCGTGAAGATGAGGCTTGCCCTGTGTGCGGTACGCCGATTCGCAAACTGCGCATAGCGGGTCGCGGAACTCACATCTGCCCGCACTGCCAAAAACTCCCGAGGGTCCGTGCATGATTCTGTTTCTCTATGGTGATAATGAGTATGCGATTATGCAGCAGATCGGGCGTCTGCGTGAGCAATACGCAAAAAAATACGCTGATGCACTTGAAGAAGTGAGCGTCGAGGCGGCTGTGGCTGGTCTCGGCGGTTTAGAGTCAGCTCTGCTTGCTCAGCCGATGTTCTTCACCACTCGATTGGTGATTGTGCATGGCTTACAAGCCTTGAAGTCTGAAGCTGAGTCGATTCGTATGCTGCTCGAAAAAATACCTGAAACCACAGTCGCAGTTATTGATGGACGTGGCCTTGATCGACGGTCGCGGCTATTCAAGGATCTGACGAAGTTACCACGGGCAAAAGAATATCCTCGGCTTTCCGCAGCGCAACTTGCTAGCTGGCTGGTCAAAGAAGCGAACAGGCTTGGGGCCCGGCTGACACCAATGAATGCAAACCTGTTGCTGAAGCGAGTGGGTCCTGATGAATGGCGCCTTGCGAATGAATTAGCCAAGCTGACTGCCGGTCGCGATGAAATTACTGCCGAGGTGATTCGTGAGCTTGTGCCGGAACGGATCGAAGATTCGGTGTTTGACCTGATTGCTGCCGTAAAACGGGGTGATAGCGGCAGTGCCTTGGCGCTGTATGATCGGCTGATGAGCCAGGGTGCAAGCGAGCAACAGCTTATCGCCACACTGCAGTGGCAGTATCGCGTTATGGCCATGGTGGCGGCTAGTGCCGATGATACAGAGTTGGCGAAGCTTGGGATTAAGCCGTACGCCGCTACACGTACTCGTCAAGAATTGAGGGGCATCTCGCATGAGGATATAGCGGCTGGTTTCGAGGCTCTCTTGGAGGCGGATAGAGCTATAAAAACTGGTGAAAAAACACAAAATCAGGCCATGACTGACCTGATTATCGTGTTGGCGCGAACCGCTCGTTAGCTAGATTTTTTTGTGGCGCTTTGAGTGGCCGGTTTTTTCGGGGTGGCTTTTTTAGTAGCCTTAGGCTTACTCGCTGCTCCCGTGCCGTAGGCTTGCGGTGCAGCAGCATTGTAGGCACGAGTTAGCTGGCTCTTGCGCCGGGCGGCTGTGTTTTTATGAAGCGTACCCTTTTTGATTGCCTTGTCAATCTGAGCGATGGCTTTCTTAAGACTTTCTTCCGCGGCCTTGAGATCCTTAGCGGTCAGGTTGGTGAGAGTTTCTTTGGTACTGGCTTTGATACGGCGTTTGGTTGCCATATTCCGAGCGCGGCGCTTATCGTGCTGGCGTACACGCTTCATAGCTGATTTGATGATAGGCATGCTAATTTCCTAGTTAGATTATCTACTTGTTAGATAGAGTGTGCGGTTTCCAGTCCGCAGGACTGCATAATCATACTGGTTTTTGACAGATTTGTAAAGCAGTAGACTCAGAAGTGAGGCAAAATTCTCATGCTATTGACAGAAGTCACTTGATTTGGTAAGATATTACATTCGCTTAAGAATATTTATAGCATTATGCAATCAGTTGAATTAACACCCAAGCAGCAAGTGGTTGAACTCCTGCGCCAATCGCAGAGTGTCTTGATCGTGACTGGTCGTGAACCTAACGTCGACCAGCTCATGAGTGTGTACGCCCTCCAGGCTGTACTGACAAAAGTTGGCAAGAAGAGTCACGCTGTCGTGACCGATGCTTTTCCGGCAGCTGCTAACTTGGTGGATACCGGCAAAATTAGTCGCACACTAGATGGTGTGCGTGACTTTGTTGTTTCGCTTGATCTGGCACGGGTTGAGGTTGATAAGCTGAAATACGACATCGAAGATGGACGACTGAATATCACGATCACTCCAGCTGCTGGCAACTTTAGCCCAGATGATGCCCAGTTTGGCTATGGTGCCTATCAGTTCGATCTCGTTGTTGTGCTGGGTGTGCATAAGATAATCCAGATTGACCGTCTACTGGAGGATAACCCAACCCTATTTGACGGCCTGCACTTAATCAACCTTGATTACCATCGAGTCAATGAGAATTATGGCAGTGTGAACTACGTCGACACGGCTGCTAGCTCGGTCAGTGAAATGTTGATTGGTACGCTCGAGTCACTGGCCCAGGGTCAGATTGATGCCGACATCGCTACGGCGCTTCTCGCGGGTATCATGGCATCCACGAATCGCTTTACGACAGCTGCAACTACACCAAAAGCCATGACTGTGGCGGCCCAGCTCTTGAGTGCAGGGGCTCGTCAGCAGGAAGTGGTGAAAGCATTGTTCAGTGAGTCGTCGGTTAGACCAAAGCCGGAAAAAAAAGCTCAAAAACTCGCCGAGGTAATACCGTCTGAGACGGTCGCCCAGCTCCAGCAGGCGGCTGAAGAACTCAAGCAGCAGTCGGCCGAAATGCCGGCACAAACCGATGATCAAGCTATCATAGAAACAAGCCACATTATGCAGATGGGTTCAAGCTTTTCTCCTGTTGGTGTGAATTCGCCAATCCAATAATAGCCCATAACGAATAACAATTGTATGCAAATATGAAGCGCGGTAATCTCGTATCACCCGAGGGCCTGTGGCTAGTGAATAAACCGCTCGGAAAGAGTTCATTTTGGTGTGTGTCGGTATTACGTCGAGTCACGGGGATTCGTAAAATTGGACATGCCGGCACCCTTGATCCATTGGCAGAAGGGCTGATGCTTGTTCTGGTCGGCAAAGATTATACCCGCCAGGCTGACAGCTTACTAAAGCAGGATAAAGACTATGAGCTAGTTATCCGCTTGGGTATGGAAAGTACTACCGATGATGAAGAAGGGGAGAAACGGACCATTTCTGATCGACAGCCAACATTAGACGAGCTTCAGACTGCTATCAAGCAGCTCACTGGTGGTATCGAACAAGTTCCCCCCTCTCATAGCGCTATCAAGGTGGCTGGCAGGCGAGCTTACACATTGGCGCGGCGCGGTGAGGCTGTGCAGCTAGCCGCTCGAACTGTCACCGTATATAAGTGGACAGAAGTTCACTATCGTTACCCTGAGCTGCGAGCAAGAGTGAGGGTGTCTAGCGGCACGTATATTCGTTCGCTGGCTCGAGATATTGGAAAGCTGCTCGGTACGGGGGCTTATCTGACTGCACTTAAGCGGACGCAAATTGGCGAGTATCACCTTGATGCGGCTGTCGATCTCACGGCACTTGAAAAGGGTGCGAAAACCTGATACACTTAGTGTCTGATTATGGCTACAATTACTTCGACCGATAAAAAAGCAATCGTCAAAAAACATGGGCAGCACGCCAAAGATACTGGCTCGGCTGAGGTGCAGATTGCAATCTTCACGCAGAAAATTGCGCAGTTGACTGATCACCTGAAGCGGCACAAGCAGGATAATCACTCACGCCGTGGACTCTTAGCTATGGTGTCGAAGCGCCGCCGCCTTCTTGATTACTTACAGAAGACTGCGCCTGAGCGCTATGCAGCGATCGTCAAGCAGCTGAAGCTGCGCCGCTAATTGCGCCTGTAGTATAATCTGAAACATTGACATCCCTAACGGTTCGCTTGAGCCCGGCAGGTGAAAGAGAAGAGTGCGCGATACTGGTCGCGCTTTGCTCTCTGGCACCTGGCTATGGCCTCGTGCAGAGTCGAGAAAGAATAAGGACTATATGGATATCATTCATCCCTTTGGCGGCAAGCAAGCCGTCTTTGAAACTGAATTTGCTGGACGCAAGCTCACCATAGAAACTGGTAAGTTGGCTTTCCTTGCTGACGGTGCAGTCACCGTTCGCTATGGCGATACGGTGGTGTTCGCTTCGGCCGTTGTGGCGAAGGAACCGAAACCGGATCAGGACTTTTTCCCGCTCCTGATTGATTATGAAGAGCGCATGTATGCGGCTGGAAAAATTTCCGGTAGCCGATTCATTAAACGTGAAGGTCGTCCGAGCGAGAAAGCTATTCTCACCGCTCGTTTAATCGACCGTCCGATTCGTCCGCTTTTCCCTAAGGGCTATCGTAATGACGTTCAGGTGGTTGTCATGCCATTATCGATCGATCAGACGCATGAGCCAGACATTATTGGCATGATTGCTGCTTCATCGGCGCTGATGCTGACTGGTGCTCCCTTTGAGGGCCCAGTAGCAGGTATGCGGGTTGGTCGCGTCGATGGCCAGCTGGTGGCCTATCCGACTCTGGAACAGCAAGAGCAAAGTGATCTCAATCTTACGGTCGCCGGTACGGGTGAGGCGATTATGATGGTAGAAGCTGGTGCTAATGAGGTGCCCGAAGAGACCATGGTCGAAGCTCTACAGTTAGCACTCGATAGCTGGCAGTCGGTGATAGCGCTTCAGCAGCAGATGGTTGCTGAGCTTGGTGTAAAGCCCCAGAAGTTTGACATCTTTAAAGCTGATGATGAGCTAGCGGACAAGATCGAGAAGTTTTTGGAAGGTAAGTTGGGTGCCGATGTGCGCCACTCAGATGGACTCAAGCGCGAAGACGTATTGGCTGATCTTCGTCAGGCCGTGATTGATGCATTCGGTCCGTTGCCAGCCGAGATGGAAGACGACAAAGAGCGCTTTCCGTTAGGAGAGGTAAAAACTGCATTTACGAAAGTGATTGACTCGGAAATCCGACGTGCCATTCTCGAAGATGGTGAGCGGCCAGATCGCCGTAAGACTACGGAAATTCGTCCAATCTCGGGAGCTTCGAGTGTGCTGCCGAGGACGCATGGTAGTGCGATCTTTACGCGCGGCACGACGCAGGCCTTGTCGATCGCAACCATTGCTCCGGTCAGCTATGCTCAGCTCATCGACACAATGGAAGAGGATACTACCAAGCGCTACATGCATCACTATAATTTCCCACCATATTCGACTGGTGAGGCGCGACCCTTGCGCTCGACCGGACGCCGCGAGATTGGTCACGGGGCTTTGGCAGAACGGGCACTCGAGCCGATGATCCCAGCTGTCGAGGATTTCCCGTATGCGATTCGTGTGGTATCGGAAATTCTGAGCTCGAATGGTTCGACCTCGATGGCTTCTGTCTGCGGTTCGACTCTGGCTCTGATGGACGCCGGCGTGCCGCTCAAGCGGCCAGTATCGGGTATCGCTATGGGTCTTATGCTGAATCCAAACAAGGTAGGTGAGTACATCATTCTCTCTGACATCCAGGGTGCGGAAGACTTTGCGGGCGATATGGATTTCAAAGTAGCCGGTACGACCGAAGGCATT
>CAZDEK010000007.1:0-20927 GCA_964504625.1 uncultured Candidatus Saccharibacteria bacterium | reverse complement strand
GAGGTGGCAATGGTGATACCACGCTCGCGCTCTTCCGGAGCCTTGTCGATGTCTGCGTAGGCCACTGGCTTATTCACGTCTGAAGGAAGCTTCTTCGCCAGAACGGCGGTGATAGCGGCCGTCAGTGTGGTCTTACCATGGTCGACGTGACCCATAGTACCGACGTTAATATGTGGTTTATCGCGCTTGAATTCTGCTGCCACGAATATCTCCTTAGATTTGATTATAACTAGTTTATTGCGTGCCGCTGGCACTGAAAAAATGCCCCATGCGACACAGGACTGGCTTATTGTAATGGTTCTATCTGGTTTTGTAAAGAGTAAGCGCCCCGAGAATAACCTCAGGGCGCTGGAGCGTCGATGCTCTCCGTGTGGATCTCGAGTAATCGCGAGCCACAGAGCAGACAGCCGAAGTCATGAGCACGCAGCCATTGCAGCAAGCTCGACGGCGAGTAGAAGCCATCATGCCAACTCCGCGAAGCAAATGAGCCACAACCTAAGCATCGAATACGCACGGCGCTGAGCTTGCATTGATTGTGCTCTGCTACTGAGATGGATGTCTTGCCAATATGGCTACTACCACACACCGGGCACTGTTGCAGCCCCTCCAACCAGTGTCGTAGCTCGAGCGGTGAGACCGAGTCGGTAACCGCTGATCGATCAAGCCGCCATTCACACGTCGGAGCCAAGCAGACGACTCGCGCCCAGGCTAACCCCTTGGCCGAATCAAAATCAATCACCTTCGCCAGCGTCATGGGATTCCTCCTCATAGAGCCATCGATCTTCTATGATTTTGCTGCCGTGCCGAGCTACACCGCGTCGGATGGTTCGTAGAATGATCCATCGCAAGAGAATAGCCAGAGGTAGACAAGCAAAGCCTCGCTTGTAGGCATCTGACTGGAGTACATAAGGTGAGGATCGAGTTGAGAGCCAGATGACAGCAGCCAAGCCGGTAACACAGGCTGCCACCATGACTACGGCATTCAGGGCTTCGGTGATCTTTGTGAAATCACCATCTCGAAAACGATTATCGAGCCAGGCAGTCCAACGTCGACGCTTCGGCCTGATGACACGCACGTACTCAATGTCAGGGTCAGCTTCCCAGTCATTGGTCTGCCAATTCGGGTCTGATGGGTCGGACATTTCCCACATGCTCATGCTCCCCCTTTGAAAGGTTCAAGACTGACGGATACTATGCACCAAAAAGCCCCTTCTGTAAAGGGGCTTTTTTGTTCGCGAGGTTTGAGGCTTAGCGACCTTCGGCAGTGGCGGCAGCCTTCTTGCCGATCAGCTCATCGGCCACATTTCGCGGCACGTCGGCATAGTGGTCAAATTCCATCGAATAGCTAGCCCGGCCCTGGGTCATCGAGCGCAGTGTCGTAGCATAGCCGAACATTTCAGACAGCGGTACCATGGCATCAACGATCTTCGCACCTGAGCGATCGCTCATCTGCTCGATACGGCCGCGCTTTGAGTTGATGTCACCTACGACGTCACCCATGAATTCCTCCGGCGTGGTAACTTCCACTTTCATGACCGGTTCCAGAATAACTGGATCAGCTTTACGAACGCCTTCTTGGAGCGCCATCGAGCCAGCGATCTTGAAGGCCATTTCTGAGGAATCGACCTCGTGGTAGCTACCGTCATAGAGCTTAGCTTTCACATCTACTACTGGGTAACCGGCCAATACACCGTTACCCATGGCTTCTTTGATACCTTCTTCGACCGGTTTGATGTACTCACGCGGCACAACACCACCGACGATGGCATTTTCAAATTCAAAGGTTGGCTTATCGGCACCCTCTTCGACTTCTTCATGGATCAGCGGGCTGAACTCAACCCAAACGTGACCATACTGACCACGACCACCGGACTGGCGAACAAATTTGCCTTCCACCTGTACTGACTTGCGGATAGTCTCACGGTAAGCAACTTGTGGCCGACCGACGTTGGCTTCCACCTTGAACTCACGCTTCATGCGGTCAACGATAACGTCGAGGTGCAACTCGCCCATGCCGGAGATAAGCGTTTGACCCGACTCATTGTCGGAGCTGACACGGAAGGTTGGATCCTCTTCTGCCAGACGCGAAAGCGCCAGCGACATTTTCTCTTGGTCAGCCTTGGTTTTCGGCTCAACGGCGATCTGAATAACAGGCTCTGGGAAGGTGATCTGCTCGAGGATCACAGCATTATTATCAGCGCAGAGTGTGTGACCAGTCATGGTGCCCTTCAGACCGACGGCGGCGGCGATTTCACCAGCATACACTTCCTGCACTTCTTCGCGTTGATTAGCATGCATACGGAGAATGCGACCGATGCGCTCTTTCTCTCCAGTCGAGCTGTTGAGGACATAGCTACCAGATTTGAGCGTACCGGCATACACGCGGAAGAAGCAGAGCTTACCGACAAACGGGTCAGTAGCGATCTTGAACGCCAGTGCCACAAATGGCGAATCATCTGCAACCTTGACAACTTCCTGCTCACCAGTCTTCACGTTATCAGCCATTGGCGGATTGATGTCGAGTGGATTCGGCAAATAATCCACGACAACATCAAGAAGCTTCTCGACGATCACACCACGACCATCACCACCTGAGACGATAAAGAATTCACCCGACAATACCGACTTGCGGATACAAGACTTAATCTCATCAGTAGTGAGCTCCTCGCCTTCGAGGTATTTCTCCATTACTGAGTCATCAGCTTCGACGGCCGCTTCGATAAGATGCTGGCGGTAGTGCTCAGCCTTTTCCTTCATGTCTTCCGGAATTTCGCTCTCAACGAGCTCTTTGTCCTTGTAGTCAGTGTAGGTGTAGGCTTTCATGTCGATGAGGTCGACGATACCGTTAATCTCCTGCTCGAAACCAATCGGCAGATGGATCGGATAGGCTCGCTTGGTGAGGCGCTCATGAATCGACTCGAGGCTCTTATAGAAATCACCACCGGTCTGGTTGATCTTATTAATGAAGCAGATACGTGGCACGCCGTATTTATTAGCCTGGCGCCAAACGGTTTCGGACTGCGGCTCGACACCCATCTTGCCGTCGAAGACCGTCACCGCCCCATCAAGCACGCGCAGAGAGCGCTCCACCTCAACCGTGAAGTCGATGTGGCCAGGTGTGTCGATAATATTGATGCGCTTCTCTTTCCAAAAGCAGGTCGTGGCTGCACTGGTGATGGTGATGCCACGCTCCCGCTCCTGCTCCATCCAGTCCATCGTCGCTTCACCTTCGTGCACTTCGCCGATCTTATGCACGCGACCCGTCCGATAAAGGATCCCTTCTGTTACCGTCGTCTTCCCTGCATCAATATGAGCAATGATGCCAATATTACGAGTGTTATCGAGTGAATATTCGCGAGCCATAGTGTCCTTCTTAGAAATTATCGTTGGTGATCGGGCGCAAACGAAAAAAATAGCGCGCCGCGCTTATCAATAGATACTATAGCAGTTATTCGTGAGTGACACAAGATTCGTAAGGTTGCTAATTATATGGAAATATTATATACTTGCGCCGTTCGATTCTGCACCACGGCCTGGAGAAGATAGCATGAGAATCGCGCTCCGTATCCTCATTGAAGACAATGACGATTTTGACGAAGGCTATGTCATTAGGCTTCGACACAACCAAGCAATTCCCCGCGTTGGGGAAACCATAATGATCACCGAGAACTTGTACCACGGTGTAGTTACCGAAATACTGTGGTCACTGTGGGATAAACAAACGCTTAGGCCATACGAGATTACCGTGACAATGGATGAGCCATGGGACTGGACGGATTTCCAGAGCCGTCTTGCACGCGAAAAGGCCTTCCAGCACCGCTCGGCAACACCTATTCGTGATCTACTGTACCGGATACACAGACGACTCCGAAGATAATCTCTTTTTTCGTGACAGTGCGCAACTCCCGCTCCACAGCTGAGGCTGTGGGGCCTTTTTTATTTTACGAATTAGCAAAGCCGTTTCAGTTCTTCACGTGAGGGACTACCATGGGCTGAGGCGTACTATTCTCAAGCAGCTTGAGCGGTTGATTATGTGTGGTATGCCAATAAAACTCTCTCTCCCCCAAGAGATTTGGCAAAAAAGCTATCGTGGCTGATGTACAAAATCGCTCCGTCATAGTTCGTTAACGCCCGCTCCAGCTCCTCGATTGAAGGCAGGTCGAGATGGTTCGTCGGCTCGTCGAGAATCAAGAGATTTGGCCGATGCGCAAAGATGGCGATTAGTTGAATCCGGGCCTTTTGACCACCTGACAGCTGTGACACTTGCACGCTCGCATCGTGTCGTTCGAAGAGGTATTGGACGAGCAATTGGGTTATGGCTTCATCATTGACTGCTTGGTCGGCTTGCTTGAGAATCTGTGCGACTGCTTCCCCGAGAGTGTAGTCTAAGAGGCTCGGGTGAATCTCCTGCTCATAGCGACCAATGACCAAGCTCGGCGAGACTTCAATCAAGCCGCCAAATATGGTGGCGCCAAGCGGTTTATTCTCTGCAGTCTGGCAGAGGGCATTAACAAGCGTTGTCTTACCCGCACCGTTGCGCCCAACGACATGCACACGATCCCCCGCTCGCATCTCGAGACTGACGCCAGCAAACAAGGGCTTTTCGAAACCCAGTGACAAATCGTCGATAGTCACCAGATTAGCTCGATGACCGATATCTGTTGAGGCTGATTCACGTAGCCGGATTGATTTGGCTTTGTACTTCGCATACTGCTCCGACTGACCCTTCTTAAGCCCTGTTGTGGATTCCTGATCAATCCAAATCGTCGGCTTCTCAAGACTAGCCTCCAGCGTGGCGATCTCACGCTCTAATCGACGGACTAATGGCACAAACGGGTTCGGCTTCTGCTTGCATCGCAGCTTTTTGATCTCAGCTTGGCGAAGGGCTTCACGTCGATTCTCAAGAGTCTTAAGATTTACCTCGTATTGATGCATGGCGCTCGTAGAGGCCACAGTATTCTGCTTGAGATAAGCCTCATAGTTTCCAGGATAGCTCACGAGCTTGGCGTCCTTCAGCTCGACGATGCGATCAACACAAGCTAAAACGTCTCGATCGTGGCTGATGACCAAAACCGCAGACTTCACCTCTTTCAGCCAGCTGGTGAAGCTTGCCTTGGCAATATAGTCCATGTGATTGGTGGGCTCATCAAGCAAAAGTAAATCCGCATTCGAAAACTCTACTTGGACCAACTGGGTAAACCGCTTCTGGCCTCCGCTCAGGTTTGCGAAGGGACCATGAATTTGTGCATCAGTCAGCTGATAGGCTCGTAAGGCCTCGATTACCCGATCGCGTACGTGGTAATAACCCAGCTCATCATAACGCTCCAGCGCCGTAGTATACGTCTCGATTTTCGCCATGTCCTCACCCATCTCATCGGGGTAGGTTTCGATGATGCGAGTCAGCTCGGCGTAATCACGTAAGCCCGCCATGACATACTCGAGAGCTGAGACACTCACAGTCACAGCATGCTGCTCCTGCTCAGTCGTAAGCATCTCAATGCCTCGAGCCAAACGCAAAGTCCCTACATAGTCTGTATCCTCACCAGTGACAATGCGCAACAGTGTCGTTTTACCGACACCGTTGCGACCAACAAAGCCAATAACTTCACCGCGTTGGATCTGCATGCCGGTATCTTTCAGTAAGAGTTTCGAGCCAGCATGTTTTTCTTCGATGGTCACTTCGAGCAACATAACCCCATCAGTATAGGCGGTTCTGCTCGTTGATCAAAATACCTGATATCTAGGCGCTATCCGGCGAAGGAGATTCAGGGCTAAGATTGTAGCTTTTCTCAAGCCAAAAGCGAGTACCCTCAGGGGCTTCGAGAGCCGATATGAGATCAGGCATACTGGGCATAATATGCGGATCCTGCCAATTTGTGATCGGATCACTCCAGAAGAGATCTCCAGCCGGATGGTGTGCAGATGGCTCATCAGATGGCACGACGCCAGAGAAAAGATGGAACAGTATTTCACTAACCGACTCATTATCTTGCTCGATGGTGATATAACCATCGCCGGTATGCTTGAGTTCGGCAACAATGCCGGCTTTCTCAAGCAGCTCACGCTGCGCAGCAGCTTGTACGGTTTCACCGCGGTGTAATTTGCCATAGGGGAATCCAACCAAGCCTAGTAGGGGCTGGACCTTACGTCGCATAAGTAGCCAGCGCCCCAAGCGATCATGGCAGGCCAGCAAAATCACAATTTTCGGCTGCACCCGCGGCCGCAAATCGGTCAGACTCAGACTATCGACAAAGCGCTTGCCAGAAGCTGTCAGCCCGTAGGTACCCCAGCTAGTGCGCCTGACATAACCAGCTTCGCGCAAGACTTTAAGGTGGTACGCAAACACATTACTCTCAAGCCCTTTTGGCTTGATCTGCGCATACCGCCGATAGTCACCCTTCATAAGTTCGCCGAGAATGGTGCGCTGAATGTGATGCATACTCCCCTCCGTTACTCGTATTATACATGGTCAAATGCTTTTGACTCAAAATGTCTCGCCTAGATACTGGAGGCTATCTGAGTGATAGTAGGACTGGACACGCACCTTGAAGGGAAACTACTTATGAGCGATCGAGTGATTGATGGTCATGAGCTCACTGAGCTCCAAACCATTAAAAAGCGCATCGACATCTGGAAGGGTGAGATAGCAGAACTCCGCACGCAGATTAAGGAGCTGCATACAATAGCTGAGCAGTTTGACAATCGGCGAGCCGAGCTATGGAGGAGATATCAAACTCGTTATATCGATTATCTCCTCTATGCGCTTCGCTACTATAAGCGAGGCGTATGTGCGCGCTGCCAGAAGTTTTTCCATTACCCCGAGCTCTTTACGCTGGACATTGGGAGCCTCAGCTGGAAAATGGATTGCACCTATGACCGTTGGCAAGAGTACTCATGTGCCGCACTACCCATTTGCACGAGCTGTGCTGCTCGCGAGCCAAAACTTGAATCTACGGTCGAGAATGGGCGCCTGATTGGAAAATCCATCATAGGATTTGACCCAGTCGTACAGGAGGAATGGTTCTTGCGAGACCTGAGTCGCCTTGACTTGATCGCTCAAGAATTCCTTATACCACTCGCCTCACCCTACACCCCTTAACGAAAACACCCCTCGTTGAGGGGTGTTTTCTCTCTAATTGCTTCCGCTAGTTAGTACCGAGCGAAATGCGCGAAGGCCTTATTGGCTTCGGCCATCTGATGGGTATCTTGCTTCTTCTTGATCGCGTCACCCTGGTTGTTATAGGCATCCAAGAGCTCATTCGCGAGTAGTTTATCGAAGCTTTTGCCTTCCTTGGCGCGAGCCGCGTCCAGCATCCAGACCATGGCGTAGTGAATCCGGCGATCCGGCTTCACTTCCATCGGTACCTGGTAGTTCGCACCACCAACGCGGCGGGAACGAACCTGCACGTGTGGGCTAGCGTTCTTAATAGCACCTTCAAAGATCTCCATCGGATCTTTCTTACCCTTCGTCGAAGCTGCATCAAGCGCTTCGTAGACCAGGCGTTCAGCCAGACGCTTCTTACCATTCTTCATGACCTTGTTGATCATGCGCGTCACCAGCACCGAGTTGTACTTCAAGTCTGGTGATAGTTCGCGTTTGAGAGATTTCGTCTTCTTCCTTGGCATAGCTTACCCCTTGGCCTTTTCTAGCTTAGCACCGTACTTCGAGCGACCTTGTTTACGATTGGCAACTCCAGCGGTGTCAAGCGAACCACGGACGACGTGGTAACGCACACCTGGAAGGTCTTTCACGCGGCCACCCCGCACGAGCACAACACTGTGCTCTTGCAGGTTGTGACCGATACCACCGATGTAGGCGGTGACTTCCATACCGTTGGTGAGGCGCACACGGGCAACCTTACGGAGAGCCGAGTTCGGCTTCTTCGGTGTCTGGGTGAAAACTTTCACACAGACACCGCGCTTCAAAGGCGCATTCAAGTTGCGTGTTCGCCCCTTGAGTGCGTTGAAGCTACGGCCGAGAGCCGGCGACTTACTTTTCTTACGCGCTGCGGCGCGTGGCTTGCGGATGAGTTGGTTGATTGTCGGCATAAAACTTCGTTATCCTACCAGATTTACTGAACCTGGTCAACCTGATCATCATCGTCTGTCCGGAAACCGGTACCGACGGGGATGAGGCGGCCAATGATGACGTTTTCTTTCAAGCCACGCAGCTTGTCGTTCTTGCCGCGCAAAGCAGCACCGATGAGCACCTTCATTGTCTCCTGGAAGGAGGCAGCAGAGAGCCAGCTGTCAGAGCTGATCGAAATCTTCGAAATCGGCATGAGTAGCTGCTCGTAGGTGGCTGGGGTCTTACCCTCAGCTTCAGCCGCACGGTTTGCTTCCCAGAGCGAAGTCTTGGAAATCACATCGCCGGCGATAAACTCGGTATCATTCGGCTCCTCGATACGCACACGACTGAACATCTGACGGATGATCACTTCGATGTGCTTCGAAGCAATCGATTGACCCTGGCTGGCGTAAATCGCCTGCACTTCGTCAACGACATACCGCTCGACGTACTCTTCGCCTTGCAGACGGAGCATGTCTTGGAGGTTCACCGAACCTTCGGTCAAGCGTTGACCGACAGTTACGAGCTCACCATTTTTCACGGTCAGACTCACGTAGTCAGGGATGGTGTATTCCTTCACGTTGCCGCCCTCGTGCGTGAGCTCAATCGCAGTCTTGCCGACCTTGACCGTGCCATCAGCACCAGCCTTCACTGTGCGCTTACCAGTCTCATTCTGAGCCAAAACGTCGCCCTTCTTGACGGTCGCACCAGACTTCACAGTCGCCTTCATGCCTTCCTTGATATCGTAGCTGGTGTGCTTCATGTCAGCTGGAGCGATACGCAGAGTTTGTTTACCATCCACCGACTTGAGTGTCACCACACCATCCACTTCCGCGAGGATCGCCTCACCGCGTGGATTACGAGCTTCAAAGATTTCTTCAACGCGTGGCAGACCTTGTGTGATGTCGGCAGCCGAAGCTACACCACCAGCATGGAAGGTACGCATCGTCAGCTGCGTGCCAGGCTCACCGATCGACTGAGCCGCCATAATACCGACCGCTTCACCGATTTCAACCAGCTGACCACGGGCCAGATCAACGCCATAACAATGCTGGCAGATACCCCAGGCAAGGGTACACTTCAGGATCGAGCGAATCGTAACATCCTCGACACCAGCCTCGCCAATAGCACGAGCAGTTGTGTCGTCGACTAGCGTACCAGCCTTCGCAATCACCTTGCGGCCATCTTTGACATCTTTAGCGAGGAAGCGACCGACGATCCAAGGAGCAAGTGAATCCTGGCCAGCCGCCTTCGCCTCGGCCAAAGTCACCGTGTAGCCATGGGTATCACCGCAATCTTCCTGCGCGATCATAACGTCCTGCGCCACGTCGACGAGACGACGTGTCAGATAGCCAGATTCTGCAGTCTTCAGAGCGGTATCAGTCAACCCCTTCCGAGCTCCGTGTGAACTAATGAAGTACTCAAGGATATTCAAGCCTTCTTTGTAATTGCTCTTCACTGGCAGCTCGATGGTTTCACCGGTTGAGTTGAGCACCAAGCCCTTCATACCAGCCATCTGGTTTGCCTGACCAACCGTAGCGCGAGCACCAGACTCGATGTCCATCGCCAGTGTTGAGCTGTTCGGATCAAGGCCAGCAGTCAGCTCAGCTTCGATCTGTTCACCAACTTCTTTCCAGATTTCGACAGTGCGCTCTTTGCGCTCATCATTGGTGATGAGACCTTGCTGGTACTGCGTTGTGACAGCCTGAGCCCGCTTCTCCCCTTGTTCGAGGAGTTTGGCCTTTTCGGCTGGGGTACTGAGATCGTCCATGCCCAGTGAGAAACCAGACTCGGTGGCGTACTGATAGCCTGTTTCCTTGATTGCGTCCGCGACCCGTGCGGTTTCTTCACTCCCGAAATGTGTGAAGACCTGAGCCAGCACACCCTTGAGCTTCGACTTGGTCATCGCTTCATTCTGGAAGCTCATACCTTCAGGCAAGACTTCGTTAAAGAGAATGCGGCCGACCGATGTTTCAACAATTTCACCATTGATCTTCACCTTGATAGCTGCGCGGAGGTGGATATCGCGCTGCTGATAAGCCATGACAGCTTCGTCAACGTCAGCGAAAATCTTACCGCTACCGGCTACACCATCCTTGAGACTGGTCATATAGAAGCAGCCAAGCACAATTTCGTGCGATGGGTTGATAATCGGCTCACCGCTAGCTGGCTTCAAGAGGTTCTTAGAAGCAAGCATGATCTCGCGAGCCTCACGCTGCGCAGCCTCTGAGAGCGGTACGTGAACCGCCATCTGGTCACCATCGAAGTCAGCGTTGAACGCGGCACACACGAGCGGATGAAGCTGAATCGCCTTACCTTCAATCAGGACCGGGCGGAAAGCCTGGATCGACAGACGATGTAGAGTAGGTGCGCGATTGAGAAGCACGTACTTACCAGTGATGACTTCTTCGAGCGTATCCCACACCTCGGTGCGAGCACGTTCGATCATACGGGCTGCGCTCTTCACGTTATGAGCGTATTCCTTCTCAATGAGCCTGGAGATAACGAACGGCTTGAAGAGTTCGAGCGCCATCATCTTTGGCAAACCACATTCGTCCAGCTTGAGATGCGGACCAATCACGATCACAGAACGACCCGAGTAGTCGACACGCTTACCCAAGAGATTTTGACGGAAGCGACCCTGCTTACCCTTCAATAGGTCGGTCAAGCTCTTGAGCTTCTTGCGTGAACCACCAACGGCGGTCACAGCCCGCTCACGGCGAGCATTGTTGTCAATCAGAGCGTCAACTGCTTCCTGAAGCATACGCTTTTCATTGCGGCAGATAACTTCTGGAGCTTCGAGATCGTAGAGCTTCTTCAGACGATTATTGCGGTTAATCACCCGACGGTAGAGATCGTTGAGGTCTGAGGCGGCAAAGCGACCACCATCGAGCTGCACCATAGGGCGCAAATCTGGTGGAATAACCGGTAATTCACTCATGACCATCCACTCTGGCTGGAGACCAGCCTGCTGCATACCCTCGACGGTCTTGAGACGCTTTAGGGCCTTGCGCTTACGCTGACCAGTGGTAGTATCGGCCTCTTCACGAAGTTCATCAGCCAGCTTCGCCAGATCAATCTCAGTTAGCAGTTGCTGAATGGCTTCTGCACCGATACCGGCTTTGAAGACATTCCCATACTTGATATTGAGCTCACGGTAGGTTGACTCGGGCAAGAGCTGATACTTAGCCAGCGCTTCAAGCTCGTTTTTGGCGGTGAGGTAGTTCGTCTCAAGGTCGGAGAGCTCTTTTGCGACTTCTTCAGTCAGATTCGACTCATCCTTCACCTCATGCTTGGTGATGATCTCCTTGCGTCGGCTCTGATAGTCTTGCGACAGCTCTTCGAGCACGGTCTGACGTATTTCATCATCGACCGACAGCACGACAAAGTTTGCAAAGTAGGCCACCCGCTCCAGATCACGTACGCTCATGTTGAGGAGCGTACCAATTGAGCTCGGGGTACCGCGCAAGAACCAGATGTGCGTTACTGGAACGGCCAGGTGAATGTGCCCCATGCGCTCGCGACGTACAATAGAACGGGTGACGAGCACGCCACACTTGTCACAGACGATGCCTTTGTAGCGAATGCCCTTATACTTACCGCAGTAACACTGCCAGTCCTTGGTTGGTCCGAAAATCTTTTCACAGAAAAGACCGTCTTTTTCTGGCTTCTGCGTGCGATAGTTAATCGTCTCCGGTTTAGTAACTTCACCGTGACTCCATTCGAGCACTTGCTCGGGGCTGGACAGCGCCAGCTTGATGGAGGTGAAGTCGATAGCTGGGCTATTGAAATCGTTCTGCATTTCTTAGACCTCCTCTTCCTTGGCGTCGGCTGTCTCAGCCTCGGCTTCTGCTAATACTTCAAAATCATCGAGTGCACCATCTTCGGTCATATCGACAACCGCGTTATCATCTGGACCAGTACCGACGATAAGCTCTTCATTACCCATGTCGGAAGCTTCAGCCGCCATCTGGCTCTCAAGCGCCTGTTCGGCGTCGACTTCGACATGATTTTGCTCGAGCTCAACGGCAAGACCAAGTGACTGGAGCTCTTTCACGAGGACGTTGAAGCTCTCCGGTACGCGCGGCCCCTTAATGTCTTCGCTCTTGATGATTGACTCATAGGCTTTCGAGCGACCTATCACATCATCGGACTTGATGGTCAGGATTTCCTGAAGGCTGTGCGCCGCGCCATAGGCTTCGAGCGCCCACACTTCCATTTCTCCAAAGCGCTGACCACCCATCATCGCCTTACCACCCAGCGGCTGCTGTGTGACCATAGCGTATGGCCCAGTCGAACGAGCATGAATCTTGTCATCAACCATGTGGTGAAGCTTCAGCATGTACTTGTAGCCAATGGTCGTCTTCTGGTCAAACGGTTCACCGGTGAAACCATGGTAGAGCTGAGCCTTACCGTCTTCAGAAAGACCGGCGCGCTTGAGTTCAGCCTTGATCGTGTCAATGCTGACCCCATCAAGTACCGGGCTCGCCACCTTGTAGCCAAGTGCCTGAGCCGCCCAACCAAGGTGAGTTTCCAGAATTTGGCCGATGTTCATACGTGCGCCGATACCGAGTGGGTTGAGGACAATGTCGACTGGCGTCCCATCCTCGAGATATGGCATATCCTCGACTGGCATGACCTTTGAAATCACACCCTTGTTACCGTGGCGACCGGCCATTTTATCGCCGACCGAAATCTTACGAAGCTGAGCCACAGCGATGTAAATCTGCTGCATCACGCCACTTGGCAGGTCATCCCCATTCTCGCCAGAGAGAATCTTCACACCGACGACCTTACCCGAGCTACCGTTCGGCATACGCAAAGACGTGTCTTTCACTTCGCGAGCCTTTTCGCCGAAGATCGCGCGCAAGAGGCGCTCTTCGGAGCTAAGTTCGGTCTCACCCTTCGGGCTGATCTTACCGACCAGAATATCACCGGCAGTGACTTCCGCACCGATGCGAATAATGCCGTCTTCGGTCAGATCCTTGAGCGCTTCATCACCGACATTCGGGATATCGCGAGTCACGACTTCCGGTCCAAGCTTGGTATCACGCACGTCAATCTGGAAGGTCTCGATGTGGATTGAGCTGTAACGATCATCCTGCACCAGACGTTCCGAGATAATGATGGCATCTTCGAAGTTATGACCATCGAAGCTCATGAAAGCAACTAGTACGTTCTGCCCAAGCGCGAGCTCACCGTCAATGGTGCTCATGCCATCAGCCAGAACATCGCCATTCTTCACTTTGTCGCCAGCTGTTACGGCGCAGCGCTGCGTCATAGCGGCGCCCTGGTTAGAGCGAATGAAGTTCATCAACTCATAAGTGGCTGTACGACCATTCTTATACTTCACTGTAATAGCTTCTGCTGTAGCACTGGTGACCTCACCATCACCTTCGGCCAGAATGACCTGACCGGAGTCTTCAGCCACGCGGCGCTCGATGCCAGTACCGACGATTGGCGCCTGTGGTTTTACGAGGGCAACGGCCTGCTTCTGCATATTCGCGCCCATGAGTGCGCGACGAGCGTCATCATGCTCCATGAACGGAATGAGCGCCGCTGACACGCCTACGGTCTGCTTCGATGAGATATCCATGTAATTGACATCATCAGCTGAGAGTTCAGCCGCTTCGCCACCAACGCCACGAGCCGAGACGACACTCGTAGTAAAGTAGCCGTGCTCATCAACTGGAATATTCGCCGGTGCGATCACTGCGCGCTCCTCGTCAAAGGCGTCGAGATAGACGACTTCCTTGGTAACACGAGCTTTCACGGCAACTTCATCGATCCCTGCCTTGGCCATCTTCTGAGCAGCAGCATCGCTGATCGTTTCACCAGCCTTGACGAGTACGTTGCCCTTCGCATCCTTCACCTGGCGCCGAGCAACTTCACCGGCTGCCTTTTCTGGCGAGATCACGTTTACGACCTTCAAGTAAGGCGTCTCAATGAAACCATATTCGTTGACCTTAGCATAGCTGGCCATGGTTGAAACCAGACCGATATTCGGACCTTCTGGCGTTTCGATCGGGCAGATGCGGCCATAGTGCGTACGATGAACATCACGGACTTCAAAGCCGGCTCGCTCGCGGTTGAGTCCGCCCGGACCCATAGCGTTAAGGCGACGCTTGTGGACGATTTCATCAAGTGGATTTGTCTGCGAGAGAAACTGCGAGAGCTGGTGTGAGGCAAAGAATTCTTTCACGCTGGCCACAATCGGGCGAACATTCACCAACAATGCTGGAGTAACTGTCTCGGGATCGTGCTGCGCCATGCGATCCTTGACGATGCGCTCCATACGCGCAATGCCAATGCGAAAACGAGCCTGAATCAGCTCACCCACCATCTTCAAACGGCGGTTACCAAGATGATCGATATCCTCAGAAGGGGCGTTTTCGTTCGTCATGCGAATAACTTCCTTGACGATAGCTACGAAGTCTTCTACACGGAGGATACGATTCTCACGAGTATTCTTGATATTCAAGCCAAGACGCTTGTTGAGCTTATAGCGACCAACCTTCGAAAGATCATAGCGCTTGAAGTCAAAGAACATTGAGTCAATCAGGCTCTTTGAGTTCTCAACCGTCGCCAGATCACCGGGGCGGATGCGTTTGTAGACCTCCATCAGAGCTTCAGCAGTCGAGCTCGACGAGTCTTTCGCGATGGTTTCAGAGATAAAACGTACCTCACCGGTATCTACATCGCTAAAGAGTTCCAAAAGGTCACTATTCGTACTGTAGCCAAAAGCCCGCAACAGCGTTGTAACTGGCAACTTGCGTTTGCGATCAATCTTGACGCTCATCACGCCGTTCGCAGCCGTCTCAATCTCCAGCCAAGCACCCCGCGAAGGGATGATCTTCGCACCAAAGTAACCCGTCGCTGGGTCATTCGTGAAGAATACACCCGCCGACCGCACCAACTGCGACACGACGACTCGCTCAACACCATTAATAATAAATGTCCCACGTTTAGTCAGGATCGGGTAATCACCCAAGAAGATCTCTTGAGTTTTGACTTCACCTGTCTCTTTAATCAGCAGCTCCATCTGAGCCCGGAGACTAGCCTCATAAGTGGCGTTCTTTTCTTTAGCTTGAGCTTCCGTCAGTTTTGGCTCTTCGAAGTAATAATCTTTGAAGGACAAAGCGTAGAGCTTGCCGGTGAAATCTTCTATCGGACTAATCTCTTCGAAAAGCTCGGTCAGACCCTCACGGATCAGCCAGTTATAGCTGGCGTGCTGGATCTCTACGAGATTTGGCAGCGGTAAAATATCTTTATGTTCATTGAGGTACACACGATCTGTGGCAGTTTTGGGCATGCGCTTCAGTGGCTCCTTTTAAGTAATGAGTAGTGCTCGTTCACGAGAGTCAAAGCGACAGACCAGCATTCTGCAGAGCCACTGCCAGTCTTGTTTGCTTTGCAAGTGTTCGTTTTGATATCCGATGATGTGTTG
This sequence comes from uncultured Candidatus Saccharibacteria bacterium, assembly GCA_964504625.1. Taxonomy (GTDB): domain Bacteria; phylum Patescibacteriota; class Saccharimonadia; order CAILAD01; genus CAZDEK01. The sequence goes on along the minus strand of CAZDEK010000007.1, from coordinate 5,412 downwards.
GATGAGATGGCGACGAGGGGTTTCTAAACTTCTTGAGCTACAAACGCAAAAAAACGCGCGCACGCGAATAAAGCAGCTTGACGTGGTAGCGTTATAGTAGTTTAAGCATCCTCTTGCTACCCATTCTACGGATGTATTTGACAGTCTGTCAAGAGTATTGGCGACTAATTCCGTGGAATTGGCTCAGCAAAACAAAACCAACAAGAGCCAGCATGACGCCCAGTCCACCCAGCACCGGTAGTGCATCAAAGCGATCTGCTAATAGTCCAGCGGCAAAAACCGGCAACAGTGCGGCGATATTGATCATCATATTGAGTGTTCCAAAGATTTGACCACGCAAACGATCGGTCGAGGCATATTGCAAGAGCGTTTGTGCAGACACCAGGATCAAAGCATCAAGCAACCCGAGCGTAAACGTACCAAGAGCGGTAATGGGCCGCAACGAGCCTTGTCCGCCTAGCAGTCGCAACAATGGCAACATACTCATCAGGCCGGCAGCTGCGAATAATGCACCATATATAACCTTGACTTTATTACGTCGACGTAGCAGCTCAGCCGCGGCCACCGAGCCTAGGACTAACCCTAATCCAGCTGGAATTACCAACCAATAACTGCTCTGCTCCAGCCCTACAGCGAAAAGTTCTTTCGACATCGCTGGCGCGAGCGCTGCCACGATACCGACAATCGTTTGCGCGAGAGAAATCAGCAGTATCGGGAAGAGTAAGGTTTTTGTGCCAATAATTTCAAAAAAATGTCGCTTCAGGTCACCGCGAATCGAACGTAATATCGCGCCGAGCTGAAATCGCCCTTGTACGACCGCGGGGATCTTTGGCAGCAGACTTGTGAGTAGGGTGGCCAGCATAAACGCTACTGTCACAACCAGATACACCGAATGTATGCCAAAACGACTAATGATCGGTCCCGCCATCGAATACCCAACAATAAAGCTAGCATTCAGGGTAAAGATGAAAAGTGAATTAGCTGCCACCAACTGATCTTTGCGCACCAACTTAGGGAGGGCTGCACCTTCAGCTGGCACGAAAAACTGCGAAGCTATCGAGATAACAAAGACGATAATATAGACCGCTAAAATCTGCGTATCGACAATAATAAAGAGTGGCACGAGGATCGCTCGAATGAGATTCGTCCAGAACAAGACCATCTTACGATCGCGATGATCGACATAGGCTCCAGCTGGTACAGCTAGCAAGATCGCCGGCAAGCCAATCGCCACGATCAGCAAAGAAACTGCGCTGTTAGCCAGATTACTCGACTTTGAAGCGATATCGTAGATACGAATCAGTAAAGCATAGTTCAAGAGCTGAGCCGCTATCTGACTTGATAACTGCGCGCCCCACAACTTTAAAAAATTGCGGTTCGCTAGAACGCCGCGATACATAGAAGAGCTTCCATTCGTTACTTATTGTATCTGGAAGCGAGCTATGCGAAAAGCCTAGCGCTGAGTATCAGGTGTCTGAGTGATGACGCTATCTACCAGGCCATAGCTAGCCGCCTCGTCGGCACTCATCCAAAAGTCACGATCTGAGTCGGTCGCGATCTTCTCAACGGTCTGCCCCGAGCGCTCTGCTAGCATAGCGTTAAGTTTCTCACGTATCTTGAGGATTTCTTTCGCGGTAATCTCGATGTCCGCCGCGGTTCCTTGAAAACCACCCGATGGCTGATGAATCATGACACGGCTATTTGGCAAGGCAAACCGCTTCCCCTTTGCACCCATAGCGAGCAAGAAAGCACCCATTGACGCAGCCATGCCCACACAAATCGTCGACACATCTGGCTTGATGTGCTCCATAGTATCAAAAATAGCTAGACCGGACGTGACACTCCCGCCGGGTGAGTTTATATAGAGCTTAATATCCTGATTCGGATCCTCGCTTTGCAAGAAGAGGAGCTGGGCAATGATAAGGTTCGCCACCGTGTCATCCACCTCAGTCCCGAGAAAGATAATGCGCTCTTTCAGTAAACGCGAATAGATATCATACGCCCGCTCACCCATCGCCGTTTTTTCAATCACGGTTGGTACCAGTATCGAATTTTTCGGATTCATGTTCCCTCCTAAAGTCTTACTGCTTTGCTTGATCACAGAGCCAATCGACTGCTTTTTGCGTCACCATCCGGTTAGCGAGATCGTTTTTAAACTCATTCGCTTCGAGTTGCTTCAAGATCTGTGGATCAGAATAGCTCATGCGCATTTTGTCGATATTGTCTTCAACTTCTTCGACAGTGATATTGAACTTCTGCTTCTCGATGACATCACGGATAATCAGGCCGATCATGATACGACGACGGGCTTCGTCATGCAATTCCTGATGGAAGCTCTTCTCATCTTTCCCCTGCACCTTGAGCCAGTCTTTGAGCTTCATACCCGAGCTTTCTACTTGGTGTTCGTACTGATGCTCCAGCTCATGAGCTTGCTCATGCTCAAGCATTTCGCTAACTGGCAACTTGATCTGCTTCATAGCTGCCTCAAGGACAGCATTTTCATAGGTCTTCTTGTAATCATCGGCGCGGGCTTGCTCGAGGTTTTGACGAATGTCTGCTTTGAGCTCATCGAGCGATTTGAAATTCGCCGATTTTTGCGCAAAGGCATCATCGAGCTTCGGCAGCTTGATCTCGCGCACCTCGTGCACCTTGACGGTGAAGGTCACGACTTTGCCAGCCAGATCTTCCGCGTGGTAGTTATCAGGAAACGTGATGTCAAAAGTCTTCTCGTCGCCCTTTTTCAGGCCAATGAGTTCTTCCTCGTAGCCAGGAATGAACTTACCACTGCCCAGCTCGAGAATGGTATTCATACCAGCCGCACCTTCGACTGGTTTGCCCTCACGCACGCCTTCAAAGTCGAAGCGCACCTCGTCGCCATTTTTGGCCGCTCGATCGACACTCACCCGCTCCGCACCCTGGCGCTGAAGCTCGCCAAGTGCTTCTTCCACTTCGTCCTTACTCACCTTCGGTGGCTCATACTTCACCCGCAGCTTCGTGTAGTCATAGTCAATCGTCGGTACAACCGGGATCTTGGCCGTGTACTCCATCTCAGTGAAGGGCACAAATTTCGTAATATCAACCTTCGGCTCAGCTAGCGCTCGAATCTCATGGCCCTGCACGGCTTCTGAATATGTAGCTGCGAGTACCTTCTCAACGACTTCGAGCTGGAGTTTGGAGTCCTCGATATGGCGCTCGGCAATATCATTCGGCGCTTTGCCCGGACGGAAACCAGGCACTTTAAGATCCTTCTTGAGGTTCTCGATAACCGCTGTCTTGGCACTGCTTAGTTCGTCGGCGGTCACTGCTACCTGCAGCTCGATCTCAGCGTCGCCTTTTTTTGTAATAGTAGCTTTCGTCATGCTGATTATTGTACCAGACTGTGGATAACAACACTAGCACTCAAAGCACTTGAGTGCTAGTTGGTTAGATGCTGCAGAATATGTATAATTTCAAGCATAAGAGACTTCACAATGCCAACATCTAAAAATTCATCGTCAATTACGAAGCAAGATACATCTAACTCCACTTTCGGGCTTACTGACTATCTTAGATGGATTACTTTTACAACTGTCTTTGTACTTATTGCAATGATTTTGTATTTTGTAGACTTATCAAATATTAACTTTTTCCGTGATACTGACCCTGCAGGGTTTTATATGCTCTTCATTGGTGTTGCATTATTTTTCTGCATCACCATCCCAGCATTAATTATGTCTTTGGTAAATTTAGTCATCACACCACGATTCATTTTTACTCATAAACTCACTAATCAGTTAATCGTCTTTGCAGTAATATCTCTTGCAATTTCTATAGTATGGTTGGGTATTGAAATTTACACATTGAGTCAGTGGTTAACCGGGCTGCATATTATTTGATTGTTGTAGTTGAAAGAACTGCGTGAATAAACCCCCTTGTATTTGCTAGAAATATTCTGCGAGAGCTCTTAGGTATCGAGCCTACACTCCACGCTACGGTTCAAGCCTCGTCATACCATAAGAGAGAGTCCAAAGGACTCTCTCTTATGGTGCGGATGAAAGGACTTGAACCTTCACGCCTTGCGGCACTAGCTCCTAAGGCTAGCGTGTCTACCAATTCCACCACATCCGCGTGGGCTTACTTATAATACCCTATCTGGGTGACGCCATACATCTTAGCACGCAACAGCTTAAACTTTGCCACCTGCTCAGGCAGGACAAAATCGCTGCCACATGATACGACGAGCGTGCCGCCGGGAGCAACCACTCGTGACACCTTCTCGATCAGCTCTGGGTTGAGCTTCGCATAGGGTGGATCGAGAAAAACCAAGTCATATTGACTAGACGCTGAGGCAAGAAAGCCCCCCACATCGCGCGCCACTATCTCGACCTTTTCAACAATTTCCAGTTCGCGGACATTCGCCTGCAAGAGCCCGACCGCTCCACGTGCGGACTCCACACTCGTGAGGCGTTCGGCCCCTCGACTCAAAGCCTCGAAGCCTAAGGCGCCCGAGCCGGCATACAGATCTAACACGCTGAGCCCCGTCAAATCATCACCCAGTACATTAAAGATCGCCTGCCGCACCTTCTGAGCGACCGGCCGCGTGCCTTCACCTGGCTGGCGGACCAGACGATAGCGCAAACTGCCGGCGGTAATCCGGGTGGTGTGCTGGCGACTCGTCATGACTACTTCTTTAAGGCGGCGAGCTGACGAGCTGGTTGCTTACACCAAGCCGATTCGTAGGCGGTCAGCCAAGCGGCGGCGATCATCTGCGGAATACGTGGCACGACAGTCGCTCGGACGGCTTTTGCAAGCTTTGTCGTCCAGCCATTGGCGATAAATTCTTCGTACAGACCGAGGCGCGCGATCTTCAGCGACTCTTCCTTGATGACTGCTTCAATGCCATGCGCCTTGATCGCCTCGACCAGCGCCATATCAAACTTCACCCGCAGCGGCGAAAAAGCTGTGGCGGTTGAAATACCTGATTCGAAAGCTACATGCGAGCTCTTCCAACCCTTCGATCCCCAGGTCTTCCAACGTCGCGTCAGCTTCGAGGCCTCAGCATATTCCTCAGCGATGAGCTTGTAGCTAATGTGATGCGCTGGGGTCAGTGAATCGGTAATATAGTGCGCCATCCAGCCCGCGTGGAATCCGGCTTCGACGTAATCTTCTTTCTTCAAGCACTCGATAAGATTGTCATAATGAACTTTGATCCAGCTTGGTAAAAAGCCGATTTCATTTACCGGATCCCAGAGATGATCCGTGCTGTAATTCCCCTTCACCTTGAGCCCATCCGGACCACCATAGCCCTCAAAGGCCAGGATTTGCTTACGACGCGGAAAACGCTCCCGCCGAATCATCGGCGCGAGCATACGATAGGCCTCTCGATCGAGCTTCTGGTGTGTGCCCGACCAAGTAATGCGACCTTTGGTGGCG
>CAZDEK010000006.1:0-21107 GCA_964504625.1 uncultured Candidatus Saccharibacteria bacterium | reverse complement strand
TCAGTTGGCACGAGTCAGTTCGGACTCAATCTCGTTTCTAACTCGAGCCCGTCGGTCGGCTCAGCGGTGACTGGTACTGGTACTGGGGCAGCTAATGCCAACTATGGAACGACTAACCAATTTCGCTTTGTGACAGGAGATACGGTAGCTGCAGCTAACGCTCCAACCAACGCAAATGCTTTTACGGTAAGCTATTTGGCAAACATTGCTGGTACCACACCTCCAGGGACGTATACTACGAACCTAACTTACATCGCAACGGCGAATTTCTAGTACAATAGAGGGGATATGCGCGGAAAACTCACACGCATCGGCCTCGTCGGGCTGATAGTTGCCAGTCTGGTGTTGACGGCAGTGCCTCATGCGCGCGCCGTTGATACCGCCACACAGGGGCAGGGTATGCAGATCTCACCGGTACTTGTGGAGCTGAACGGTGACAAGGGTAAATCGTATAAGATCAAGCTGAATGTCATTAATGTGACACCGGGTGATTTGGTGTTTACATCGGCAGTGAATGACTTCACTTCTAAGGATGAGACTGGTGCGCCTGAAATCATTCTCGATGGAGCAAATCCGCCGAGTTCGTCGCTGAAGTCATGGATAAGTCCGATTCCACCACTGCGGCTCAAGTCGAAACAATCTCAGACTATTGAGGCAACGATCAATATCCCTGCAAACGCTGAGCCAGGTGGTCATTACGGCATTATTCGCTTCTCGGGTAAAGCGCCTGAGCTGGATGAATCAGGTGTTGCTTTGGCTGCCAGTGCGGGTACCCTGGTCCTGGTTCGCGTGAATGGTCAGGTGAATGAAACGCTGCAGCTGGCTGATTTTTATACTGAGCAGGATGGCAAGCAGAGCTTTTGGTTTGAGCAGGGGCCGGTTGATTTGGTCGAGAAGATCAAGAACACCGGCAACGTCCATGTAAAGCCAAAGGGGCAGGCGGTGATCAAGGATATGTTTGGTCGGACGGTAGCCTCGCTCGAAGTGAATGCCGATGGTGGAAATATTTTGCCGAATGGGACACGTCGGTTTGCTCAGACGCTTGATAAGAGGTGGCTGTTCGGCAAGTACACTGTCTCGATGGATCTCGCTTACGGCACGACCGGGCAGGTTCTGCAGGGCAAGTTGAATTTCTGGATCATCCCCTGGAAGCTGATCATGCTGGTAGTTCTCGTGCTCGTGGGTATCGTCTTCCTCCTACGCTGGCTCTTGCGACGCTACAATGCCCGCGTCATTGCCCGACATCAGAAATCACAGTCGAAAAAATAAGGCGCCCACTATGACTCGCCGCAAACACAAAACTCATCCTGGCCGAGTGCATCGCCATCTGAAGCTCCAGTCGCATCGTCACACTGGTCGTCGTCTGCCGCATGGACAGACATCGTATCCAGGACTTCTCGTGCTCTTACTACTGGTTGGTTCGTTTCTGGGTTTTGGTGCTCTGACTACTCGTGCTGCCACTATCACCCAAACCGGCAATATATCAGTCGGTGCTACTGTGCCTGGGCCACCACCGGCGACGGCGCCGACGATTGATGCCCCGGTTAGCGGACAGGTATTTAGCACGATCCCCATCACGGTGACGGGGAGTTGTATCCCTAATCTTATCGTCAAGCTAACACGCAACGGTGCTTTCTCTGGATCAGCGGCCTGTAACGGCGCAGGACGATTTACGATCCAATCTGATCTTTACCTGGGCGACAACGAACTGATCGCCAAGAACTTTGACAATCTTGATCAGGGTAGCCCAGACTCGAATACTGTCATTGTGAAGTATCAGCCACCGACGCCAGTGACTCCAGCACCGGCTGCACCCCAGACTCCTAGCTCTCCGAATGTGATGACGACCATGCCGGTACCGCCTGTGAAGCCGAGCGATCAGATACTACTCCAGACTGACTATCTTTTCCGCGGTATAAAGCCAGCGAGCAAATTTGTTTGGGATCTCAAGCTATCTGGCGGTACGCCACCCTATGCACTAGCGGTCGATTGGGGTGATGGTACCCAGATGGTGAAGACAGTTGCACAGCCGTCGACGGTGCGCTTAGAGCATAGTTATTCGCGGGCTGGTTCGTTTATTATCGAAGTACGTACTTCGGATGCGGTGGGGCGGACGAGTTTTTTGCAGTTCGCAGCTGTCGTGGACGGCTACGTACCAACTGCTTTAGGCACAATCGATGGTGGATCCAATGAAGGTCAATTTTTAGTGCGCCTGCTCAATATCATGCCGTATTATTGGGCTGCCACTGCCTTAGTAACGGCCTTTTGGCTGGGGAGCACTCTAGCATCACGCGGTGGACTTGCGGGAATCAGCCTGCGGCCACGACGACGCTCATAGCTTGAGAAAACTTATCGTATTTGCTAGACTAACGCGATTATGAAAGAGTCCACTATCTGGAATCAGCTTGTTGCCCAGGGTCCTTTTGGGGTGCTCGCCCCAATGGATGATGTGACGGATGTCGTCTTTCGGCCGCTCGTGCATGCCTTGGCTCCAGCCGATCTGTATATGACGGAGTTTGCCAGTGTGGAGGGGTTTTGTTCGTCAGGCCGGCCAGCCATAGAGCGACGACTTCATCTTGCGTCGGATGAGGGACCAGTAATAGCTCAGATTTGGGGTACTACTCCCGAGCACTATCGCACTATGGCATCGGAACTGGCTACGCGCGGATTCGCAGGAATTGATATCAATATGGGCTGCCCGGTCAAAGACGTAACCAAGACGGGTGCCTGCTCGGCACTCATGCAAACTCCTGAGTTGGCGGCCGAGATTATTGCTGCTACCAAACAGGGGGCAGGGGAGTTGCCAGTCAGTGTAAAGACGCGCCTGGGTTGGCATAAGCCAGCCATCGAGGAATGGCTGGGATTTCTTTTTCAGCAGGATATTGCGGCCCTCACGATACATCTGCGGACAGTCAAAGAAATGAGTAAGGTGCCGGCGCATTGGGATCTTATGCCTGATGTAGTGAAGCTACGTGATCGATTGGCGCCACATACGGTCATAGTCGGAAATGGGGACGTACAGAACCGGACTGATGGACAAGTTATGATTAAGCGTTTTGGTGGTGATGGCTTCATGCTTGGTCGAGGCATTTTTCATAACCCATGGGCCTTCGAATCTCAGCCACGGGAGCACTCAGTGGAAGAACGCCTGCGTGTGCTGAGTCAGCATCTGGAGCGCTTTGAGGCAGCCTGGCCACGCTCAGAAAAGCGCTATGAGCCACTTAAGAAGTTTTTCAAGATCTATATCCAAGGCTTTGACGGTGCAGCCCATCTGCGGGCTGAGTTGATGGCCACCAAGTCACTCGATCAAGCTCGCGAGCTGATTAAAAAATACACCCCCGACGCGGTGTCAGGGGTTTGAAGACAGCGGTCTCACGGTGAGATCGTGACGCCAGACGCGCTCGAGCTCGCCAGTGCGAAAAGCCAGCATAGCGGCTAGGTCGCAATGCACTTCGGTTAGCTTGTCGGGGATGCTGGTGAGGAAGGCGATCATCTCGAGTCGATCTGGATCAAGCGGATAGTGCAGAGAGACAGTGCCAAGCTCGACCAGATGGAGTGACTGCTCAAGATCGATGATGTCGACAGTGATGTATTTGCAGATCTGACAGCGGGCGAAGAGGTAGCAGTGTTCGTGCTGGAGGTTCGTCAGCGTGATCATGACATACTGGTCGGCGCGCAGTTGCCAGACAGTGCTGCAGCTGCGATTGTGACACTGGAAGCAGCGCAGGTTTGCATCGGTAAAGTAGGCCATACTGACTCCGGTGTGGAAGGTACGTGCCGGTATTATACCGGCTGCCTATATCTGATACAATGGCTTGCAAAGAAGGAGCTCAGATGCGCTTTTCGCAATTATTTACTCGCACATCAAAGACTATCTCTGAGGAGACAGAGTCGCTGAATGCCCGATTACTGACGCGAGCCGGCATGATCCATCAAGAAATTGCCGGCGTCTATACCTTTTTGCCGCTGGGCTTGCGCGTGTTGCGCAAGATCGAGGACATTGTGCGGGAGGAGATGGAGCCGCTGGGTACAGAGCTTTTGATGCCTACGCTTACGAGCCCAGAACGCTGGCGGGCAACTGATCGCTATGAATCTGTTGATGTGCTCTTCAAGGCGCTGGGAGCGAATGATCCCAGTCGCACACGCAACGACAGTGAATATGTGGTGAATCCGACGCATGAGGATGTTGTGACGCCGATGGCAGCTCATTTCCGGACCAGCTACAAAGATTTTCCGTTTGCAGTCTTTCAGATCCAGACCAAGTTTCGCAATGAGCCGCGGGCAAAGTCTGGTCTCTTGCGCGGCCGTGAATTTCGTATGAAGGACCTGTACTCATTCCATACCAGTGAAGCAGATTTACGGGCTTTCTACGAACTGGCTAAGGCGGCTTATCAACGAGTCTATGAGCGACTAGGTCTGGGTGACGATACATATATGACATTGGCTTCGGGTGGTGACTTCACCGATGACTATAGTCATGAGTATCAGACCATTCTGCCCTCAGGCGAGGACACAATTTACCTCGACCGCGAACATAAGATTGCGTATAACAAAGAGGTAGCAACCCCAGAAGATGCGCAGAAGCTTGGCATCGACTTTGCAGCGCTAGAGGAAGTGCGCGCCAGTGAGGTGGGCAATATTTTCCCGCTCGGCACCAAGTACTCTAAAGCCCTGAGCTATGAATATGTTGATGAACAGAATCAGCGCCATCTGGTATGGATGGGGAGCTACGGTATTGGCACGAGCCGGTTGATGGGCGTCATTGCCGAGAAATTTGCCGATGATAAAGGACTCGTCTGGCCACAGCAGGTAGCACCTTATAGATATCATCTTGTGGTGCTAGGCGAAGATACAGAGGTTCGTCAGGCAGCGGACGAAGTCTATCAGCAGCTGGCGGGTGACGTGCTCTATGATGACCGGGCAGGCGTCTCGGCCGGTGAAAAATTTGCCGATGCTGAGCTGATTGGCTGTCCGGTTCGGCTAGTCATCTCGCCAAAAACTCTCGCTGACGGCGAAGTCGAAGTCGCCAGCCGCAGTGAGAAATTCGCACCTACTCGTTTGAGCCTCAAGGAGATCGCTCATGACATCGACCAATTCACCGACTGAAATACAGCTTGGTGTTTACGAGCACTATCGCAATAAGCAGCACTATCTAGTCACAGGATACGCCACGCTAGAGTCTGATGAGTCTCAACTTGTTCTGTATGTCCCACTGTATCAGGATGACAAGGGGCTCGGCCGCATTTGGGCGAGGGAAATCAATGATTTTACCGCCGAAGTCGAGCACGAAGGTCAGACGGTGCCTCGTTTCCGTTACGTTGGCAAGATGTAAAAAACTTGCCCTTATCTATCAAGCTCGAGCATAATGAGTTCGAGCTAATTTTTTCTGGAGGAACTATGCCGACCGTACAAATAAATATCTGGGGAGTCCTGGCTGCCACGGCATTTGCGATGGTAGTCGGCGTTCTTTGGTATTCCAATCTGATGTTTGGCAAGACATGGATGAAGTTACTAAATAAGAAATCACAAGATCTCATGCGTCGAGCTGGTCAGATGTATCTACTCACCACAGTATTGTGGCTGTTAGCGGCCTATGTATTAGCGCATTTTGTGCAGTACGTCACGGCCGACACCTGGCTAGAGGGTGCGATCACGGGCTTTTGGCTATGGACCGGCTTTGTCTTTACGACTGGCCTCATTCATACGCTGTTCTCCGGCCGTTCAAAGAAGCTATTTGCAATTGATGCTGGTTACGCACTCATCGCGCTCATTGGCATGGGGATTATCCTTGTCGCCCTGCCGAACTAGGTCGATCGCATGAGTTACCATTTCGCGACACCAGGTTATAATCTCTTCCGTTATCTGCGCAACCGGGAGCTCGATGAGCTGTATCTGGCGATGTTTATCAAGACGCTCGCCCGAAGCTTGATTTTGATATTTATCCCAATTTACCTGGCAAGCCTTGGTTTCTCAATCCGTTTTATTGCACTGTTCTATTTGCTCGAGTTTATCGGCATGGCCCTGGCGACACCAGTCGGTCTATGGCTTAATAGCCGCATAGGCGTCAAGAAAACGATGGTGCTAGCTGATGTGTTTTTCGTCGGATACATGATAGCTGTGAACTCCATTAGTGCGGTTGGTTGGTATATCATTCTGCCAACCTTGCTCTTTGCAGTCTCGAGTGGCCTCTTTTGGGCAGGATATCATGTCGACTTTACGACGAACGCAGATAAGCAATCTGAAGGCAAGGAGATATCGTTTGCAAAAGCGCTGGTAGTCCTAGGCTCGGCGCTTGGTCCATTGTTGGGTTCTTTGGTTATTATCGGTTCATCGTTTACGGCTTCATTTATCACGGCCTCGATCCTGATTACATTAGGAGCGATCCCACTTCTCGCATCAAAGGATTTTACGACGCCAAAACCTCAGTTTTCATGGCCACGCTTACGGCGTGCCGATGACGCACCGAAAGCTCGTAGTTATATCGCCTATGGTGTGATGCAACTGACGAATGAAACATTCTGGCCACTGTTCATCTTCCTTGCCTTAAAGAGCGTGCTTGATGTTGGCTTGGTCTTCACGCTGACATCTATCTTGATAGTGGTGGTGCTTATCTGGTTCGGTCGGCGTGTTGATCGACGACCACGCCAGAGTTTGGTGGCGGGTGTCTGGCTACATGCTCCTAGCTGGATTCTCCGCATTTTCTTCCTGACACCTTTCGGGTTTTTTCTGTCGAATACCTATGGCCAGCTGAGCTATCAAGTAATGGATACGGCTTTCGAGAAAGTCGTCTACTCGGAAGCGAAGTCAACTGGCGATATCGCTAACTATTTTCTTTTCCGTCAGCTCTGTATTGGGGTTGGTCGTTTTTTAGTGTGTGGACTTGTGGTGCTGTCAGGGAGTTTGGAGCTCGCGTTTATCGTTACGGGTATTATGCTATTCATGTATCTGGGGTTAGCGCCTCGCTTGCCAGCCTAGTCAGGCTGTATGTACCGCTTGTGAAATTTTTCACTGCTTCTTCTCAGCTTTCCGAGCGATACTAGGGTCACGGTAAGACGAAAGGAGGGTTCTTCATGAAAAAGACTATCCGTCGTATCCGTAGAGCACCAAAAAATCTCGCCCGTGACATGCGCACGATCGATGAGCTGTTGGACGAGATGGCGACCAAATGGGCCGTAAAGGCGGAGAGGCTCAATAGTTTGCAGCTGAACCGTCAACAACCAGCCCAATAAGCTCTAAAAGGGGAACGCAGCCGCCTATAAAGCAGCAGGCGGCGCGGAAATCATACACATTCTTTCAAACTTGAATACTAAACAGCCACCCGGATACTACGCCATGCAATGGTAATAGTAGCCGGGTGGTTTTTGTGTTGCGTTTGGTTGACATATTTGCTACCATAAGACGCATGAATTGGCTGATTACGCGCGTCCTTCGTATGCTCCTCCTCTGCCCAGAGGCGGTTCGTGTGTCGCGCGATAATTACTGATTCAAATCTGATCCGAGACATATGGCCGCCTCGAACAGGCGGCTTTTTTGTTTCGCAAAACCCCAGCACCTTTTAGGAGGGAACATGCATCTCAGAGTCCTCGATGTCATCCCAGCAAACTTGCCGGGTGATGACTGGCCGACTGACTACGGGCAGTGGCAGTCATACATGCAGGAGAACTGGCCAGAGCTGTATGCCGTCTCAAAAGTGACGGTGCGGCTGGGCCAGCAGCAGGTCAAGATCAGGATCAAGTGCGACGATCATACCGCTCAAGCCTGGCATCGCGTACTGCATTGCCAGACGCGCGATACTGCTGCCCGCAGCTGAAAGGAGAGTCTATGTACTTCTTCGAGCTGAGTCCCAAGCCTCAGACGCGTCGGATGTATGATCGCCCGCTGGAACCACGAGACGTCTGGCGTCATGTCAGGGAAGCAGGGGTGCATAACGACCGTTTCACTGTGCTGCAGGTCGGACAGACCTTTCGGGTGGAATGCCTGTCTCGTCAGCTGATCGATCTCTTGCATGATCGGTTGCGACGACTCTACTATGTCGACCCGGTCCAACAGAAGGGATTCGAGCGCCGTCGCCAACATATCGGCGCCTAACAGAGCGTACGGGGGAGCGGTGACGCAGCGTCGCGAGCCGCAAACTTCACGCCACGCCCTCCGGGTTTATCCCGGAGGGCACTTCTTTTTTCAATGCTATACTAATGAGCATGACGACGAGCATTTACTCCTGGAACGTGAACGGTATTCGCGCTGTCCTCAAGAAAGATACCTTCCTGCCTTTCATCAAGCAGCATCAACCTGACATCCTCTGCATCCAAGAGACCAAGGCTCAGCCTGGCCAAGCGGTCATTGATTTGCCTGATTATGAAGAAATCTGGAACTCAGCCGAGCGAAAAGGCTATTCTGGTACGGCGATATTTACTCGACAAAAACCTCTGCGCATCGCCAAAGGGTTTCCGAACAAGATCGCTCAGCAGTATGAGCTGACGGATGGGTATGGTAATGCTGAGACTGAGGGTAGAGTGCTCATGGCTGAGTTTGAGAAATTTATCGTCGTGACGGTCTATACGCCAAATGCGAAGGATGATCTGACGCGCATCCCCCTTCGTGAGAAGCACTGGGATCCAGCTTTTTTGGCGTACTGCAAAGAACTTGAGAAGCAGAAGCCGGTTGTGTTCTGTGGCGACTTAAACGTAGCCCACACTGAAAACGATCTAGCTCGGCCAAAGCCAAATATTGGCAAGAAAGGCTTCACTGATGAAGAGCGAGCTGGTTTTCAGGCTTTTATCGATGCTGGCTTCGTCGATACGCTGCGTCTTTTCAAACAAGGGAATGGCTACTACACCTGGTGGAGTCATTTTGGCGGAGCGCGAGCGCGTAATGTTGGCTGGCGCATAGATTATGTCTTAGTTTCAGAGTCGCTCAAGCCGCATGTGACAGCTGCTGATATCCATCCTGATGTCATGGGTTCGGATCATTGTCCGGTCAGCGTCACGCTCGATCTGTAAGCTGGACATTCAAGCTCTTATCTGGTAGACTACACCCTCGTTATGGCAAAAAAGCAAGCACGCACTATCGTAGTGCTCAAGAACCCAGAAACCGGCACGCTCTACTACACCAAGAAGAGCCCTATTAATACGCCCGATAAGCTGGAGATGAAGAAGTACGACCCGAAGATTCGTAAGGTCGCTACATTTGTCGAAAGCAAAGTCAAGCTCGGCGGCTAATAGTCCTGTCGGATTTACTAAGAGGACCGTTCGGAGATATCGAGCGGTTTTCTTGCGTTAGCGCCGATATCAAGGTATCTTCATAAGCGTAAGCAGGATATCCGGCAATGCCACAATCATTCAAAGTACTCTTAGCTAGTTTGACCATCGGTGTCTTTGCTGTGGCGCAAACTGGCGCTGCCCTAGCTCGCGAAGGCCGGGAGACCGAGGCGCGCAGTGTATCCCCTACGGCGACCGCTTCAACGACTGAAGCGAGTCCCTCGGTACGCGAGCAGGCTCGCAAGCGAGCCGATGATTTACGCGAGCAAGCCCAGAAAAAACGTGATGAGCTGAAAGCGGAAGTGAAGCAAAAGAAAGACGATGTTCGCATTCAGCGTTGTGAAAAAGAGCAATCTCGTTTGAAAGACAAATATACAAACGCGCAAAACCGTGCAAAAGAGGCGGTTGCTCGCATCGACGCTCGTCTGGCGCGAGCTCAGGCCTTTGTAACGAAGAAACAATTGACGGTCCCTGATAATGATCAGCTGCTCGCTACTATTGAGCTGAAGAAGCAAGCAGCAATCGCGGCAGCGGACAATATCAAGACGGCCGCTGATGGCTTTGACTGTAAGAACGACGATGCAAAGGCCCAAGCGGCGTTCATCAAAGCTGAGGTCGATGCCTATCGTGGGGCTGTAAAAGAATATCGTGATGCAGTGAAGGCCTACTTTAGCGCCGTGATCAAGGCTTATGTGGCGAGCCGACCATCAGGTAGCCCAAGCAGCACGGAAAGTCCAAGCTCTAGTACTTCCGAAAGTCCTAGCTCGAACGCGACACCGACTTCACCAGCCGTAACAACCCAGGCAGGAGGTCAGCAATGAGCGAATTCAAGCAGCGACCAGGTATGGGGGTGGTAGAGATCCTGATTATTGTGGCGGTCTTGATCGTCATCGGTGCACTGGCATATTTTGCGCTAGCCCCGAAGTCGAGTACGACCTCGAACGTATCGTTATCGCCCGCAACCAGCCCGAATGCTAGCTATAGTTCGGTTGATGAGGTGAAGTCGGCACAGGCCGAGCTCGATAAGGAAGATGGCTCAGATGTCCAGAAAGACGTCGATAGCTTGACGGCTGATCTTAACGCGCTCTAGTCGCTTCCGGTCGCAATCTGATACAATCGGAACCATGAAAAAATACTTGGTTCCGATTGTTTTTACCCTCGTGATTATTGCTCTTCTTGGCTTTGCTATTAAAGCCTCTGTCTCTAGCTCGAATGATGCGAAGACAGACACGAGCCCTTCCACTACAGAGCTGACAGCCGCACAAAAAGATAGGCTCAAAGAAGGCCAGACGACTGGTCCGAAGGATGCAAAGGTCGTCGTGAGCGAATTTGCCGACTTCCAGTGCCCGGCTTGTAAGCAGTATGAAACTGCTATGCGTCAGATTCGTCAGACGTATCCAGATCAGGTTTTGGTTGTCTTTAAACATTTTCCACTGTATCCCCAGCCTCATAAAAATGCCCAAATCGCGGCGATTGCTAGCGAGTCGGCGGCAAATCAAGGTAAATTCTGGGAATATCACGATAAACTCTATGACACCCAGGATGACTGGGCTGAGCTCAATGATCCAAAGTCGAAGTTTGCCGAGTATGCACAGGGGCTTGGTCTTGACGTCGAGCGCTTTAAGAAGGATCTGGATGCTGAATACGGCAAGGATCGTATCGAGAGTGATAAAAACTTTGGTAAGGAACTCGATATCAAAGGCACACCGACCATCTACATCAATGGCGTACAGTTCAACCCTCAGCAAGATGGTGGTCTCGATGGTCTCCTAGCAAAGGTAAAGGCAGCAGTCGAGCAGGCTGGTAGTGGCCAGTAAATCCTATCGCGCGCTTAGCGATAGCTATGTGTGGGGGTTTGGCATATTGTCCCTGCTTGGGCTAGCTGATGCCTTTGTCCTGACGGCTGAGCACTACATAAAGCTGAACTTGCCATGCACCTTTTCGGGCGGATGCGAACAGGTTTTGACTAGTAAGTTTGCCACGATCGCGGGCGTCCCAATCTCCTGGCTAGGTGTGGTTTTTTATGGTGTCGTACTCTTTTTGGTGTTGACAGCATTCGCGAATAATCAGCGCTTGCCAAGTCGATTTCTTGTTGGCTGGGGGGCGGTCGGTTTTGCGAGTTCGGCAGTATTGACGAGCCTGCAAGCATTTGTTATCCGCGCTTGGTGTCAGTACTGTCTACTCTCAGCACTCACTAGTACGTTGATTTTCATCCTTGCAATCATCCATTGGCGACGATCACCTAATGAAACGATACAGGAGGAACAACATGAAGAAGCTTGACCATATTATCGAATTTTATGGTGAGACTTGCCCGCATTGTATTTCGATGCGACCGGTCATAGCGCAGCTGGAAAAGGACATGGATGCCGAGATTACCAAGCTTGAAGTCTGGAATCATCCTGAAAATGAACAGATTATGAAAAAGTACGAAGAGCAGATCTCGCAGGCCTGTGGTGGTTTTGCGGCTGTGCCGAGTTTCGTAAATACGCAAACTGGTCAGGCATTATGCGGGGCGCATGACGCTGACGCGATCAAGGCCTTGATCGACGGTGCTGACTGCTCGGGGCATGTTTGCCAAGTGCACTCCAAGATGGCCGAGAAGCCAGCCAAGCCCGCACAAGCCGGTTGAGAACTCGTGAGCTAACCCGTACAATACTAAGCATAAGCTTTTATTAACACGAGGAAACCAAATCCTATGACCCGAGTGGCAATTAATGGCTTCGGCCGCATTGGACGCAATGCCTTCAAGATCGCGTTCGCCCGTGATGATCTGGAGATCGTTGCTGTCAATGATCTTACTGACACGAAAACCCTGGCGTATCTGCTCAAGCATGATTCGAACTATGGCACCTATCACCACGAGGTAACTGCTGATGAGCAGCACATTATCGTCGATGGTAAAAAAATTCTCATCACAGCAGAGCCCGATCCGGAAAAACTGCCCTGGAAAGAACACAAGATTGATATTGTGATCGAGTCGACAGGCCGCTTTGTCAAGGGCGAGGACGCATCAAAGCATGTGAAGGCTGGCGCGAAGAAAGTAGTCATCTCAGCGCCTGCCAAGGGTGATGACAGCATGGTTGCGACACACGTCATCAGTGTGAACGAAGACAAGATAGATACTGAGAAGATCGATGTTTACTCGAATGCGAGCTGTACAACCAACTGCATCACGCCGGTTGCGGCCGTTATCGAAGAGGCATTTGGGATCGAGAAGGCGATGATGACTACGACGCACAGCTATACCGCCAGTCAGGCTTTGCAGGACGCACCAGCTAAGGACTTACGGGAAGGACGAAACGCTGCCGAGAACATCGTGCCGACCACGACTGGTGCCACGATAGCAGCTGCGAAGGCATTGCCGGCGCTCGAAGGCGTTTTTGGGGGACTGTCAGTGCGCGTGCCTACGCCAGTGGTGTCACTGTCAGACTTTACCTTCCTCACGAAGCGAAACGCAACTATTGAGGATGTCAATGCGGCGATCAAAAAAGCTGCCAATAGCCCGCGCTATAAGCACGTGCTAGCATGCACTGAAGAAGAGTTAGTCAGCTCGGACTTTATTGGTGACTCACATAGCTCAATCGTTGATTTGAATCTTACCAATGTCGTTGGCGGCAATATGGTCAAAGTCGTTGCCTGGTACGACAATGAATGGGGCTACTCGAACCGCCTCATTGAGCTCGTCGCTCTGGTCGGAAGCAAACTAAAAAAATAATCGGAGCCCCCAGCGATCTCGCAGCTGCAGCCTTTCGCTCGAAACTTTGTCAAAGCCGTGTTGATCATTTGCGGAGTCGCTGCTGTAGTATTGCTCATGCTATGGTTCTTTCTCACGCCGTATTTCCCCATTCCTATGGGGTGCTCGCAGCCATACCTTGGACGAATATATGTGTCATTGAAAGACGATACTCAAGCTGCCCGAGAAAAAATTATCGCTGGCATTCATGGCAGAATGGTGAAGGACTATCCTGGTTTATCAGGGTTTGCGGTTGCCGTACCGTGGCTTCTTGAAGACTCAAGTGTTCGCACGATACGTGGATTCTCAGAAGTAGAATATGCTTTTCGCGATGTAGAGAGCTGTCCAATGCCAGCGATTGATAGTGGAGGCAGTTAAGCAGAGCGATAATGAAAAGACGGGTATAATATAATCAGTATGCAAAGTTTTCGACCGACTCGCGTCTATATCGCAGCTGACCATGGTGGCTTTGAGGCCAAACGACATCTGGCCGAACGCCTCGCAGATGACTTTCAGGTCGAAGATCTGGGTCCGGAGACGTTAAATCCGGCCGATGATTTCACGCCCTACGCTGAAAAAGTGGCGCGTGTCGTCGCAGCTGAACCCGACAGCATGGGCATCTTGCTCTGCCGGTCGGGCGAGGGCATGGTGATGGCAGCGAATAAAGTCGACGGCATCCGAGCGGCCCTGGCATGGAATAAAGAAGTGGCACGCGAGACGCGTGCAGACAACGATAGTAATGTGTTGAGCTTGCCTGCAGATCTTGTGGATGCTGAGGAGATGGAGGCGATTGTGCGTAACTGGTTAACGACGCCTTTCTCGGGCGAAGCACGACACACACGGCGGATTCAAGAGATAACCGAGCTCGAGGGGAAATCATGACAAAAATTGTGCCAGCCATACTTGAGCATGATGTGGCTGCCTATCGTCGCAAACTTACGCTCATCCGCCAACTGACGGATCGTTTTCAGCTCGATGTGATTGATGGCGAGTTTGTAGACAATCGCACTATTCAGCCGAGCGATATTGAACCACCGGCTGGACTTAAAATCGATATTCATCTCATGGTGCGACAACCTCTCAGCTACATCAGTAGCTGCGTGAAGCTCCGCGCCAACACCATCATCGTACAGTATGAAACTGAGGGAGTAGATGAAGCGGTTACAAAGATTAAGCAAAATGGATTACGGGCTGGAGTGGCGATTAATCCCGAGACGACAATCGCTATGATCGATGGACTGCTAGATCGTCTCGATCACGTACTTGTCATGGCCTATCCGGCGGGCTTTGCGGCCCAGAAGCTGCAGCCGGCCACGCTTGCGAAAGCGGCTGAGCTGCGTGCCATCAAGCCGGAGCTAGAGATTGGACTCGATGGTGGCGTGGCTGCCGACACGCTCCCAAAGATCGCCAAAGCAGGCTTCGATATCGTGAATACCAATAGCTATCTATTTGGTGCTGATAGCACCCTGACGCGCTACCACGAGCTCATGGAGGCGCTCGCATGAAGCATTCATTGAAAGAACTGGAGCTGAAAGCAAACACCATTCGTCAGGATATTATTAGTATGCTTGTCGAAGCCGGTTCGGGTCACTCAGCTGGACCGCTCGGTATGGCTGACGTCTTCACTGCGCTGTACTTTGAGGTGCTGAAAATTGATCCGAAGCGGCCCGATTGGCCAGAACGAGATCGAGTCTTGCTTTCTAATGGACACATTGTGCCGGTTCAATATGCCGCTATGGCTGAGGCTGGGTTTTTCCCTAAGTCTGAACTGGCAACGCTGCGTAAATTCGGTAGCCGTCTGCAAGGTCACCCTGAGCGCACTCGTTTGCCGGGTCTCGAAACGACCTCGGGGCCACTTGGCTCCGGCCTCTCGCAGGGTGCCGGTATGGCGCTCGGTCTTAAGCTCGACGATAACAAAGCGCGCATATATGTGCTAACTGGTGACGGTGAACTCGATGAGGGAAATATCTGGGAGGCGGCGATGTTTATCGGTAAGCATCGCCTCGCTAACCTCACCGCAATTATCGACCGCAATAATATCCAGATTGATGGTTTTACTGAGAACGTTATGCCGCTCGAGCCACTTGCTATGAAATGGCAGGCCTTTGGCTGGCATGTTATCGAGGTAAATGGGCATAACATCCAGGAAATTGTGGCGGCCTGTGAACAGGCCCAAGCTGTTTTCGAGCGTCCGACTGTGATCATCGCTCATACCATTCCGGGGCAAGGGGTTGATTATATGGAGCGAGATCCAGTATGGCACGGTATGCCTCCAGGTACGAAAGATGTGCCCGGCGATCCGCCGAAAGATCAGCAGGCAAAAGTTGCGCTTGAAGAGCTCCGTACCTTACGAGGCAGGATTCGGAGTGAGCATGAGTAAGTATGCCCTACATCTATCGCGCCAACTATTCCAAGACGCGATCGAACACGTGCCGACGCGCAAGGGCTTCGGTGAAGGCTTGCTGCTGGCTGGTCAAGCCGATAGGCGCGTCGTTGCGCTGTGTGCTGACTTAACTGAATCAACGCAGATGGAAGCCTTTGCCAAGCAATTCCCCGAACGGTTCTTCGAAGTCGGTGTCGCCGAGCAGAATCTCGTGACGGTAGCCTCGGGACTGGCAGCCACCGGTAAAGTGCCATTTACGAGCTCATATGCTGCGTTTTCTCCTGGACGTAATTGGGAGCAGATCCGCACGACGATTTGCTTGAATGAACAGCCGGTTAAGGTTGTTGGCTCGCATGCTGGTGTGTCGGTTGGCCCTGATGGTGCTACTCATCAAATGCTAGAAGATATCGCCCTGATGCGCTCCTTGCCGAATATGACAGTCATTGTGCCAGCTGATACTCATGAAGCGCGCAAGGCGACACAACTCTTAGCTCGGTCGGGCCAACCGGCGTATTTGCGTTTGGCACGTGAGAAGACGGCGGTAGTCACAACCGAAGATTCGCCATTTGAACTCTGTAAAGCCTATGTCTGGAGGGAAGGCAAAGATGTGACACTCATCGTGGCAGGCCCCTTGGCTTATGAGGCGCTCAAAGCGGCCGAGAAGCTAGCGCACGATGGTATCGAGGCGACGGTCATCAACTCACCGAGCGTGAAGCCGCTGGATGAGGCGACGATACTTGCAGCCGTTCAAGCGACTGGTGCCGTGGTCACCATCGAAGAGGCACAGATCATCGGCGGCCTAGGTGGCGCCATTGCTGAACTATTGGGTGAAAAGCACCCCGTACCGATGGCACGGATCGGTGTGCGTGATGCTTTTGGCCAATCAGGCACCATTGCCGAGCTCTGGGAGCATTATCAACTGACCGCTCCACATATCATGCATGCTGCCAAGGCGGTCATAAAACGCAAGTCAGGAGCCTAGCTCATGAAGCTCGATGTCCTCACAGTGGGGACTGCTACCCGCGATGTATTTCTCATCTCCAAAGATTTTGCCGCCTATGAGCAGGATGATGAAAACTATCTCGTCCTGCCAGGGGCAACGAAGATTGATTTGCCAGACATCGCAAACGACATTGGTGGGGGAGCGCCGAACGCTGCCGTTACCTTTGCGCGCACTGGCTTGAAGACTGGTTGCTTGGCGAAAGTCGGTGTCGACGGTCCAGGCCGCGAGATCGAAACTACCATTGAGAATGAAGGCATTAAGAGCTTGCTGGTCAAAGACCGCAGCCATCAGACTGGTCTGTCGGTGATTCTCAAGGGGCCAAATGGTGAGGATACGATGTTTATCCATCGCGGTGCCGGCTATGAGTACAAGCCGAAGGACTTTGACTTTGCAAAGATCCGGGCTCATTGGGTATATATCACCTCACTCGGGGGAGATCTGATGATGCTGAATCGTGTTGTGAATTGGGCGGCGCGTGAGGGGATCCGTATCGCTGTGAATCCTGGCGCGCTGGAGATTGCTAAGCCACAACGCTTGCTGCGCATTCTGCGTAAAGTCGACGTGGTGCTGATGAATCACACTGAAGCTGCTCAGCTATTTGGCACGCGCGATCAGGATCAAATATTCCAGAAAGCTCGAGCCAAAGGATTGCATACCGTCGTCGTTACTGACTCAAAGCATGGTGCTCATATGCTAGATGGTAGTTACATTTATAGCTCAGGGATATACAGGGATGTGGCCGTGGTCGATCGCACCGGAGCTGGCTATGCTTATGGGGCGGGACTTATCGCTGCCATCGCTCATGGTCGGTCGATTCAGCAAGCCATGAGCTACGCTGCAGCGAATGCCACCAGCGTGATTAGCTATCTTGGTGCAAGGGTGGGTATCCTCGCCAATATGGATGTGGATATAATGAAGGTAAGCATAAGAGTTTTCCACGAGGAGGATCATGAAGCATCGCATTGACGTACTATCGGTAGGAGATATTGTCTCCGACGCATTTATTCGGCTACTACCCGCCGAGGCTGAGATCGACAAAGACCCGAAGGATCGTCACCCCCTTCTGTGTATGACCTATGGTACGAAGGTGCCATTTGAATACGCGGTGACTGTGCATGGGGTGGGTAATAGCCCGAACGCTGCTGTCAGCTTCGCGCGTCTCGGCTTGAAATCATCACTTTATGCCAATATTGGTTCAGATGATATTGGCCAGCAAATGCTGGGGGCATTGAAGCGCAATCATGTCCAGACACAGTATGTGCGCGTGCATCCCGGGAAAGTAAGTAACTTCCACTATGTGCTGTGGTACGACTCCGATCGCACGATTCTTATTAAACACGAAGAGTACGAGTATAAATGGCCGCGCATTCCGCAGGAAGATACACCAAAGTGGATTTACTTAAGCTCACTGGGTGAAGCTGGCTGGGGGATGCATGCCGATATCGCCGACTACCTAGAGGATCACCCAGAGGTAAAGCTGGCTTTCCAGCCGGGCACTTTCCAGATGCGCAAAGGTTTTAATGCTTTGAAGAAGCTGACGCGCCACACCGAAGTCTTTGCGGTGAATAAAGAGGAAGCTCAAATGATGACGGGCAAGTCGACGGGTGATTTTGCCGAGCTCGCGAAAGCGATTCATCAGCATGGGCCGAAGATCGTCGTTATTACCGACGGACCGAATGGTAGCTACGCGTCCGATGGCACGAATGTCTGGTCGATGCGGAATTATCCCGATCCGAAGCCGCCCTTTGAGCGAACAGGTGCCGGTGATGCCTACACGAGTACGTTTGTCGCGGGTCTCATTTACTCGGATGGGGATGTGAAGACCGCCATGCAGTGGGGGCCGATCAACTCGATGAGCGTTGTGCAGAAGGTGGGCGCCCAAGAAGGCCTGCTCTCCAAGCCGAAGCTCGAAGCGTACCTTAAGGATGCTCCTAAAGATTACGCCCCGAAGGAGTATAGAGGGTGACATGGCTCCTAATGGGCCTATAGATATAACAGGGGGTTATGGCTGGTTTTATTGGATAGGGCTATTAATAATAGTGCCAATATTTTTCTTTATAGGAATAATGTTTGTAAATGTAATTATTATTAAATATCAAGATGGGAGAAGTAAAAAGAGGAAGAAAAAATGATGTTATACTGCTTATGATATGGAAAGTGTTGTGACGCCACCTATAGCAAGTGCTCTGGCAGCCGGAGCACAGACAGCTGCTACACCTAACCCAGATAATGTACCCGCAAGCGAGCGCTATGACGTAATTATCATTGGTGGCGGTCCGGCGGGTATGACGGCGGCGATTTACGCGGCGCGCAAAAAGCTGAAAGTCCTCATGCTCACGAAGGATCTCGGGGGACAAGCCGCCTGGAGCTCGGACGTCGAGAATTATCTCGGCTTTACCATGATCTCGGGCACGGATCTCGTGAAGCACTTTCAGGATCACATGCAGCAATTTTCTGACGAAGTAAAACTCAAACTCATGAATGACGGCATTCGCAGTTTGAATCAGGAAACTGGCGGCTTCGCTATCACGCTGGCCGATGGCAGCACTCACCATGGACGCTCGGTCATCATTGCCAGCGGCAAGGTGCCGAAGAAACTCGGCATCGATGGTGAGGCGGAGTTCTTGAATCGCGGTGTGACGTACTGCGCCTGGTGCGACGGCCCGCTCTTCAAGGGCAAGACGATCGCCATCATCGGCGGCGGTAATTCGGCGCTTGATGCTGCGCTCTCAGTTGAAAAGCTCGTCAAGCAGATCTATATCATTAATAACACTGACGAGCTAACGGGTGATGAAGTCATGATCGAAAAGGTGATGGCTGCCACCAACGTTCGCGTCATGAATCACACGCAAGCCCTCACGATTACCGGTGATAAATTCTTGCATGGCTTGACGGTTCGCGACTCAGCAACCGGCCTGGATAAAGAACTGGCCGTCGAGGGCGTGTTTGTAGAAATCGGTTCGGTGCCGTCTACTGATTACCTGAAGGGAGTCGTTGAGCTCAATGACCAGGGCGAGGTAGTTATCGACGGCGCGAATATGACCTCGGTGCCAGGAATCTTTGCAGCTGGTGACGTCACGAATGTGCCCGAGAAGCAGATTATCATCGCGGCTGGCGAGGGGAGTAAGGCGGCGATCCAAGCTTCGAAGTGGCTTTCTCGGCAGCCCTAGTGTTGTCGCAAGAGCGCTGGACACTAGAAATCACGATATAGTATACTTGTTAAGTATTTAGGAGATCTCCACTATGAGCGACAAGAGTTCCGTAATAGTCTACAGCACGCCAACCTGTGTGTTCTGTAAAAACGTCAAGCAATACTTCGATGAAAAGGGCATTACCTACGAAGAGGTAAATGTACTGGCCGATGCGAATAAAGCCCAGGAAATGATTACTAAATCTGGCCAAATGGGTGTCCCAGTAACTGACTATAATGGTCAAATCATTGTCGGCTTTGACAAGGCCAAGCTCGACGCAGTTACCGCCGCTTAAGCGGGAGTATTTACAAGCATAAGCGTTTCAGATATAGTCCAGCATAAGAATAATTATGCTGGACTATATCTATGCCTGCTCGCAAAAACCAAAAATCGCCCACTGTTACTGCCAAAAAGCCCGTCAAAAAAAAGCTTCCCAAATTTAACACTACGACCGCTATCGTGACAGCCGTCTTAGCAGCCACGTTTGGGTATATTGTGTTTCGTTTTGCCGATGCGGCTGCTCGACCAACTGGCGATGCTGCCTATGAGCCGATTGCGGTACAGCCAGCCGAAGCTGATAGCGTGAAGGGACTCCTGAAGGTTAAGTCGAATGCAAAGAGTCCCTGCGCTGGCTCCTATGAAGTAGAGGGCAAGTTGGATGCAAAGGGTCAAAAGATCTGCACGCATCCAGGCGATAAGATCAAGACAGCTTTATCGCAAGCTAAGGGCCAACAACTCCGTGACCAAGCAGCGAAGCTGACGCCTAAGACATCCCAGCAGTTTCTGGATGAAGTCAAGCAGGCCAATGGCAAACCACCGGCCGATCCGGTACTGGCCAGTGATCCAGTCATTAATTCGGCTGCAGGTGGGCTTGACGGTCAAGGCGTGACGCCAATCACACCTACTACCCCGTCGTGTTATGGCAACGGCATGGATGGCAAGCGCCTGGTTATCATTGCTGCAGGTACGCCATCAAAGCCGATCACCGAAGAAGACAAGAAAAATATTCGCATCGCTGCCGGTCAGATGGAATCGACGTTGATCTGGAATTCCTACCAGCAAAATCCCAAGAGTATTATGCATTTTCGTTTTATGCAGGGTGCCGACTGCCAGCCACTGATCTTTACCGCTAATCAAACCCAGGATTATTACAATGACTTGTCAGTCTTCACTTTCGCGGCTCTACGGCAGGACCAGGGGATTCAGGCGGCCGCGACTCAGGCCAAGCAGATGGCTCAAGGCAAGGGAATGGCGCCCCACTTTGTCGTCTTTACGCCAAGTGGTGGTGGGGCCTGTGGGCAGTCTGACTTTGCCCTGGGGGGAGGTTTCGAGAATGGCGAAGCTTTCTCATTTGTCTATGGGCGCACGCCAAGCGACTCGAGTGGTCGTGCGTGTTGGAATGGTTTTACTGCGACCCACGAAGCTTTCCATGGGTTGGGTGCGGTAGATTTTACGGCACCTCATACCACTCTCTTCGGGCATTGTTATGACGAGTATGACCTGATGTGTTACGACGATCGGGCCGGCGCGGTGCCGA
>CAZDEK010000005.1:0-23656 GCA_964504625.1 uncultured Candidatus Saccharibacteria bacterium | reverse complement strand
GCGACCTCTACGAAATCCGCAACACCTTTACGGGGCTGCACCTGGCCTGAGGCAACTATGACCGGCCTATCCGTTGGCACGGAGAAACGTTGACCCAGTTGTTTGAGTGTGTCAATCGAAGGTCGTTTGAAGTTTGAAAGTTCTATCATGTTGGGGATTACCGTCATAGGTTTCTTGACTCCGAGCGTTGTAAGCTCGCGCTCTACATCAGGGGAGACACAGATCACATGATCGGCGCGGTTATAGACGAAGCGAAGGTAGCCGCGCGCAAAGGGTGCCCAGGCTTTTGCAAATCGTAGGCTGCCAATAAAAGAGCCAGGAGTAACATGGGCGTTGATGAAGCGACCAGATCGAGCCTGGCGAAACTTACGCCAGCTATACGGGCCGACAGTGTGTACATGCACGATGTCAGTGGCCTGTTTAGCATTCACCACCACGCGATAGTCGGTGTATTTTTTGAGCGCCGCGACATGCTCTTCGAAGGCCGTATGGACGCCGTGACCTTGGACGGTAAAAGCGCTCTCACTCACAACGTTCACGCTGAGTTTCTTCATGTCCGTATCCTACCATAACCTGAAGCGTGAGCAGTATTTACGAAAGTACTTGAATATGGTAATATAAGACTCTTGGGGCTGAAATTTAGCTTCGACAGAGTGATCATTGACAGGCATACACCGCAAGCCGGTTTGAGATGAACGTCATCCGTCTCACCCTATATAAGTGCCAACTCACTTATGAGCAAGGTCAAGAACGCCTTCACGGCGCCTAGCCTTGCACCAGCTTTCGCTTAATCCCGAAAGCCGCTGACAGCTCGACGTCAGCTAGAGCTCGACGCGTCATAGACCGCTGACCGCTGCCATCATTCGTGTCGCGTGCGAATGAAGGTCTAAGATATTCACGCGAGAAAGGTTTGGGAATTGGTTCGCTTTTCTCCCGCGCTTTTCTCAAAAATCGGAAGCGAACTAAGCTTGTAGACGGTATGCGTGGCACACACTGGACGCGGGGGCAGTACCCGCCAGCTCCACCAAAAGAGACTCGAGGTGATGCCCTGGGTCTTTTTTGATGAGACTGAAAAATATTGACTAAAAAAAGATAGTAAGGTATGTCCGACTGTGTACCTACCACGTAAAGGATAGCCATGCTTGACACGCCATTCCGTATTGCTGGTCTCCGTGTCAGGGCGACCATCTATCACGATCTTGAAGACTGGGATCCTGCCAACGAAGCCGATCCCTATTGGGTACTAGAAAACGGGGCGCTGGTCGCCCATAGCGCCACAATCGGAGATGATGTCGTGATTGGTTTTGGCACCATAATCGGTTGCGATGTCGTCATTGGAGATCGAGTGACGATCGGCTACATGTCACGCATTGACGACAATGTCATCATAGGTAAAGCCAGTGAGGTTGGTTCCGAGACCTTCATTGGAAGCGATTGCTCAATTGGCGATGCCTGCCGAATCGATTGGGGCTGTCACATTGGATCGATGAACGAACTTCCCGCTGGTACTCACTTGGGTCAGCACACCTTCATCATGCATGAATCCTGCGACAGCATGTATCCCTTTGATGCAGATGCTCGTGAAGGTTTTATCTTCATCTCTTATCCTGGCTTCAGAAGCCACATCATTGCCCGCAGCAAACCTTAAGGCTGATCCGAGCCGAGCCGCGGAAATCTCATCAAGCGGAGTCCAATTGGGCTCCGCTTCTTTTTATGGCGCTGATCCGGCATTTTGCACTTTCCTCGCGACTTGCTACACTGCTGACAGCACCTTATTTCGAGACCCAAAGGGGGAAAATGGAAATGCCTGAGCTTAGTGCCAAGGATGAACGGCATCGTCAGCGCCGGCTCAAGTCAGCCAACGGCATAGCGTCTCGGAACGGGTTCATCCTGTTTCGCTGGCTGATTTTCAACTTCGCCATGCTCTTCATGAAGCCGGAACTCTACAATGCGGAGCGCATCCCGCCGTATGGACGCAATACCTTGCAGTGGTATCCGCGACCCTATCGACGTACTGATCCCAATGATGGCCCGGTCGGTGAGCCATTCATTCTCACCGCTAATCACGGCTCAGTCTTCGACATTCCCTTCGTCGGCATGGTGCATCGACCGATGGTGTGGGTGGCCAAGCCTTGGTTCTGTGCGAACTGGCTATTGGCTATGCTCTTCCAACGCATGGGTGCTGTGCCCGTCTTCCGTCCCAGCGTCGATGGCGATCTCTCGCGCAAGGGAAATTCACCTGAGAGAATCAGAAAGTACCTTCGGTTGAGTTACCAGCCCGCTGAAATGATGCAGGTAGCTCTGGCTGCGCTCAAGCGCGGCTTTCCGGTGCAGATGTACCCCGAGGGTAGTCGCGTGGGCAGGTCGGAGGTCGATGGTTCGCGCAGCGGTGCGGCTCGCCTTGCCTGCGCGGCTGGTGTGCCCATCGTGCCGATCGGCATCGTTGGCTGCGCCAAGGGTGACCCAGTGGTGCGGACACGTTTGCTCCGCCGACGGGTCATGATCGGCATCGTCGGCCAGGAGATCCACCCCGGTGATTATGTCGAAGCGTATAAGGACCAACGTGAGCGTGAGCGCGCCATGATGAATGACTGGCAAGAGCAGGTCAATCAGCTGCGTAAGCAGGCGCTCGAACTACTCGAGAGCTATCCACAACGCTAAGCTTAACGGCGTCTGGGAATTTCCAGGCGCCGTTTTCTTATGGACTAATTGTAAGGATTTCAGAACGAGTAAGGGACTGTATACCAGCAGCTACTACATAGCTCTGGATGAGCCATTGGCCTGGTGAGAGCTTGTCGCCTGCAAACCAATTAAGATCGGTCAGACCGTTGGTTGTTTCGTTAGTGCTAAGCTGTACGACTTGATTTGTTTTGAGTTGTATAGCTCTAACTTTGCAGGTAGCGTTTGCGACATTGGATAGGCAGTTTGAGTTCAAGCCATCAGCTAAGTAGGCTAAGGGGCCAGAGCGGACTTGAGAGAGGGTGATTGCGTGTGTGCTGAGCGGTTGGCCTATAGGAGTCGGTAGCGAGACGGTTGCAAGGGCGGCAGCGACGTCGAGTACGCCATACCCATAGCTTGACGTCCAGTTAGCACCGTTCATGGCAGAGAGCTTTTGAGCGCTCGCGATTAAGGCTGTAGTCAGCTGACCCCGAGTAAGAGTCGGGTTTTGACTGAGTAATAGGCTGGCAGTAGCTGAGACTAAGGGTGCTGAGAATGATGTTCCGGAGCCGCAGCCATATGCATTCGTAGGCTGACTTGCTGACCACATGGCAGTGCAGATGTTGGTGCCTGGCGCTACGAGCGTTAAGCTATTACCGGTATTTGAGAAGGAGGCTCGAGTATTCGAGGAATTGATAGCGCCAACGGCGATGACATTTGGGTAGGCAGCAGGGTAGTTCATGCAGTTACAGCCATCGTTGCCGGCAGCAGCTACGACGGTCACACCTTGGGCGATAGCGTAGCTAATTTGCTCAGCAAGAATTGGGTCATCTGCGTTGCCGCCAAGACTGAGGTTGATTATCTTCGCACCGCTATCTACCGCATAGCGTACTGCCAGAGCAACGCTGGCGGTTGAGCCGGTGCCATCATCGGACAGGGCTTGTAGAGGCAAGATGCGGCCTTTCCAATTAATGCCTGAGCCACCTTTGCCGTTGTTTGCTGAGCTGGTGATCAGGCTGGCAGTCATCGTACCGTGGCTGACACCCGAGCCAGTTGGATCCTGAGCACCGGCCTGTACGGAGTTTGTATTGCTCACAAAATTCCAGCCCGTGACGTTGTCGGTAAGGCCATCATTGTCATCGTCGAGATTATTGCAGCTTTTATCGAGCGGTTGGCCACGACTCGTACAGTTTGGCGCTGGCCCTTCTTGTGCGGTTGGGCCGACCTCGCCCGGGTTTGTCGCCCAGGCAGTTGTCAGATCTTCATGGCTGAGAGCAAAGCCTGTGTCTATCACTGCTACCACTGGTGCTGCGGTTCCAGTTTGACTGTCCCAGGCGACAGGGGCATTGATACGAGACTGATACCATTGGCTAGCGGCGAGGGGATCAGTGGGTGTCAGACTGGCGCGATATTGATGATTTTCAAATTTCTGTACTCCAGGCGTCAAAGAGAAAGTGGCTGCAGATAATTGGTACACCTGCAATCCAGGTAGGGGTTGCAGTTCATCCGGTGTGAAGTGGTTGACACTGAGAAAGGTCTCTCGGGCGGTTTCATCGGCAAAGCGTACGAAAGCGATTTCTTTGTTGGGCCGATTTGTGTTATCGAGGCTTTGGTGCGGTATGGCTGTCGGGGTGACTGTAGCTGCAGTGCGGTGAGCTGGGGGTGGCGATGAAGTCGGGGTTAGCCGAAGGGACACCTGGGGTGAGCTAAGCTGATGGGGTATATCTCTCGAGGGTGTCTGGTGGATATGTAATGCTAGGGCAGCTACAAGGAGACACCCGATCAGGATCGACAAATAGCGTGTATCACTCTGCCTCATGGCGAAGTGGCCTTATCGAGAGAGTCGGTCTGCAGGTAGGTATAGATATACATGATGGGCATTTTTTGTTTTGTGACTATTGAGCGTATTGTAGCTCGCTACAGTTTTGGTTACAACCCTTATGCTCGAGAGTGTTTTTTACAGGGGCACTATAGGCACCCCGTGGGTACGTAATTGCGTGAGTCGATTGGTCCAAGGGCTATAGGGACCTTACGACCGACCGGTCTGACACGACCGGTGCCCTAGGCTGTTACGAGGCTTGAGTAATGATTTTGTAGGTAATAAAAAAACCAGGTTAGGTGGCTGTGGGGACCGTCCTAACCTGGAGGAAGAGCTTGTGTGTTTGTTTTTGAGTAATATATGTGTGCAGCAGCACTACACTGATGATACGAGGTTAGGCGTATCCTTGTCAACAAAAAAGTTGTGGATAACCACAACTTTTTTAACTTTTCTTGAGCTACAGGTTAGCTATCTTGGCTAGCACTGACAAAATCAACCCCACTACCAGAAGTCTGAGCGTGGAACTTTCCATCACGCGCTAGGGCACAATCACGAGTCAGCTCGAAATAGATCTTTTGCGCGGCGGGTATATTCTCTTGCTTGCCGGCCCACTCTTTCATAGCTGGGTCTTGTACGGCGCGCGAAAACGAAAATGTAATAGGCCACGGCTGCTTTCCAGCTAGTCCAATTGCTTGCAGATTATCCCGAGCCTGTACAGGCGTTTGGCCCCCGGACAGGAAGACAACACCGCCAATTTCTGGAGGTAGTGCTGCGGTGAGCACGGTCAGAGTATGTTCGGCCACTTCCGCGGGCGTGCTCTGTGTCGGTGCTGATTTTCCAGCTAGCACCATGCTGGTTTTTACAATACAGTTATTCAAATCTACCCTATAAGCCCTGAGCAATTGTACAAGTAGCTTCAGGGCAGCTTCGGTAACTTCATGAGCCCGGAAAATTGTATGCTCACCGTCATACATCACCTCTGGCTCGACGATCGGGACGATGCCAGCTGTTTGGCATACGCTCGCGTAGCGAGCCATGGTGTGTAGGTTTGCATGGAGCGCGCCTTGTGAGGGAAGAGTGTCTGTCACTTTGAAAGCAGCGCGCCACTTTGCGAACCGAGCGCCAAGCTCAAAGTATTCCTTGAGTCGATCGGCCAAACCATCTAAGCCTTCAGTTATAGTTTCGTCAGGATAGTTATCGAGCGGCACGAGTCCTTTATCAACCTTAATGCCGGGAATTATCCCTTGTTCCTTGAGGTATGCAGGAAATGATTGGCCGCTATCGGTCGCTTGACGAAGCGTTTCGTCATAAAAAATAACTCCAGACAGATATTGTGCGACTCCAGGGGTAGTGAGCAGCATCTGGCGATACTGTCGACGTGTCTCCTCATTGCAAGGGATGTTGAGTGCATCAAACCGTTTTTGGGCACTCTTGCTGCTTTCATCGGCAGCGAGCAGCCCCTTCTGTGATGCAAATAATGCCTGGATGGTTGTATGGAGTTCAGATTGTGTACTCATATCAGTATCATACGGCTATCTCGCTACGAACGTCAAATTGCTTATGATAGGGGATGTCAAACTCCAAAAACTACATTAATAGCATGCTTAAGCACAGTTATTATGTTACTTTTCGGACTTTCTTATCGAGAGAAGCATCTCGTTCCGCCGCGCGCTTGCGTGCTGCCTCTCGCTTATCGTAGTGACGTTTTCCGCGGCCGAGTCCAACTTCAAGCTTGATAAGCCCTCTCTCGAGTCCAATCGCAATAGGTATAATGGCCATGCCGCTACCACGCTTCTCGGCGGCTAATTCGTCGATTTCACCACGTTTAAGGAGTAGTTTGCGAGCACGTGTGGGTTCATAATCAGGTGTGTTGGCCGCCTGTGAATAGCGCCGTATATGGGCATTCACGAGGTAGGCCTCATTGCCCCTTAGGTGAACAAAGCTGCCTTTCAGACTCACCTGACCACCCCGGATGCTTTTGACTTCATGACCCAAGAGCGCGATGCCGGCGGTTATTCGTTTCTGGATATCATAGTCATAGGTGGCACGGCGATTGCGAGCTATTACTTTCATGCAGTTTATTATACCTGGTTTAATCTGAATGCCAGAGTCGATATAATAAAGGGATGATGTATCCACAGTTACTTGATCGTCTAGCTGAAGGTTTGTGTGAAAAATGGCATATTGTCACGGGTGAAGAGTTGGCTCATGATGCGGCTCGAGCGAGTTTGTCATTTTGCGACATGCGCTTCGGTGACCTCGCAAGTAATATTGCTCTCACGCATGCCCACACAGTCGAGCGGCCGGCACGAGACCTTGCAGCTCAGCTTGCTGATGCGTTGCCGCATCTCGACATGATATCAACTTGCGAGGTGGCCGGACCGGGTTTTGTGAATCTTCGGTTTAGCGATGAGGTCTGGGTACAACTTGTCGAAGCGTTACGTGAAGACTATTTTATTACCCGTGATGGCGCGTCTCAGAGGGTCAATATCGAATTTATCAGTGCAAATCCAACTGGGCCGCTCGTACTCGTGAATGCCTGGGGCGGCTTCTATGGTGATGTGTTGGCCAGAATTTTTTCTAGCCAAGGCTATAATGTGACTCGAGAGTATTACCTTAATGATGGGGGCAATCAGATTGCACAGCTTGGCCGAGCCGTTCAGCAGTCGGCTGGTAAAGATTTTTCCGAAGAGGTAGCCGCTGAACTCTATCGTGGTCAATATATTGATGAACTGGCTGCACAGCTGACTGAGGCACTAGGTGGTCGTAATGAGTTACTTGTTGCGGACCCGATGCTCATAGGCGAGCAAGCGAAGGATATTATCTTTGAACGCCTTATTCAGCCAACGCTGCAGCGACTTGGCATTCAACATGATGAGATATTCTCTGAGCGGCAGCTTGATAATGGGCGCACGATTGAAAGGCTCGACAAGGTGGGTGCAGTGAGGCGATATGATGGTGCCATCTGGTTGTCCGGTGAAGTTGCGGGCCTGGAGAAAGATGAGGTGTTGGTTCGGTCGGGAGATGGTGGAGATACGTATTTTCTCAAGGACATTAGCTATCAGCTCGATAAGCTTGAGCGACGCGGTTTTGATACGGCGATTACGATCGTTGGTCCAGATCATCACGGTCAGGAGCAGCGTCTTGTGGCCGCATTGCATCTGTTGGGACAGGATAGCTTTGTGCCATTGTGGACTCAGACTGTTCGGCTAACGAAGGATGGACGAGAATTTAAGATGAGCAAGCGTCGTGGTAATTACATCATATTGGATGAATTTCTTGACTCTGTACCTGTTGATACTGCACGATTCTTTTTTGCACTACGTGATACAAACAGCCACTTTGATCTCGATCTTGATGTAATAAGCTCACAAAATAAGCATAATCCACTCTACTACGTACTGTATTCTTATGTGCGTGCTGCCTCAGTACTGCACAAGGCAGATGGAGTACCGGAAGTAGGCATGCGGCTGGTTGAAAAAAGCCAACGGCAAATTGTGAGGAACTTCCTCAAGGTGTTTGAGGCGCTTAAGGGAGTAACTAGTAGCTATCAAGTGCATACCGTGCTCTATGACCTGATAGAGGTTGCGCGATCGTTTCACGACTGGTATGAACGCAACCCGATTCTTACCGAAACAGAGCCTCGCATACGAGCTGAACGCTTGGCTTTCGTTCTGCGGTACAAGCAGGCGATTGGCGGGCTACTTGAGATGATTGGTATCACACCAATCGAGAAAATGTAGGTTTTGGCACGTGGGGGTGGAATCAAGCTATCTCAAGCACCTAAATCGCGAGCAGCGCTCCGCCGTTCTCCACGATACTGGTCCGGCTATGGTGATTGCGGGGGCAGGCACAGGGAAGACTGGCGTTATTACATCCCGTATAGCCTATCTTATTGAGCAAAAAAAAGCCTTGCCAGAACAGATCTTGGCTCTCACTTTTACAGATAAGGCGGCACACGAGATGGAGGCTCGGGTCGATCAACTATTACCCTATGGGTATGTAGAGACTGAGATTATGACTTTTCACGCCTTAGGCAATATGATCTTGCAGGACCATGGTTTCGAATTGGGATTGCCAAGGACTTTACGTCTCATATCGACATTACAACAACATATTCTTTTACGAGATGTTCTCGAGAATATGGAAGGATTGCAGTATTTTCGACCACACAATAATCCCGGTCTATTTCGGGACACTATTCTGTCGTACATATCACGTCTTAAGGATAGTGGACTGACACCAGTTGGCTTTCGGCAGTCGATTCATGCCTTACCCGCTACCACAAAGCAGATTATTACTGAGGAGGAACTGGCGAAGTACAACGAAGTAGCGCGTATTTATGATGAGTATCAAGAAAAGCTCCACGCTCGTGGATATATTGATTACGGGGATCAGCTAGTCTTGGTGCTTCAGCTTCTCAGAGAAAAGCGTCATATCCTAAAAGATTATCAGCAGAGATATCGGTATATTTTAGTTGATGAATTTCAGGATACCAACACAGTACAGGCTGACTTGCTACAATTACTCGCTGGCGAGCACAAAAATATCATGGTAGTTGGTGATGATGACCAGTCCATTTATCGATTCCGCGGTGCAGAATTGCAGAATATGCTTGATTTTCAAGAGCATTACCCGGGCACTAAGGTGTACTTACTCACTGAGAATTATCGCTCCACTCAGCATATTGTCGATGCTGCCTATAATTTAATCCAGCATAATAATCCCAATCGTTTAGAGGTGAAAGTTGGTGTGAGTAAGCGTCTCCACGCAAAACGGCGAGGTAAGCGTGTAGATGTGCGTCAATTGCCAACGATCCATGATGAGCTCGCCTATATAGCTGAAGATATTGAGCGGCGCATGCAGAAAGGTATAGCCGCTGACGAAATCGCTGTATTGTGCAGAAATAATACCCAAGCAGCAGAGCTAATAGCGTATCTTCAGCACCGAGGCTTACCTGTTGGAACCCCAATGAGCAAAAATCTGCTCCATGAGCCTGTGGTACGGCAGTGTATCGATTTTGTGAGGGTGCTGCACGACGAGGAGGACTCAGCCGCCCTCTACCGCTATCTAACAAGCCCGAAGGGTGCAGTGCGAACTGTCGAGGTAATGGGCTTATCAGCCATTGCGCAGCGTCGACGGGTGAGTCTGCGATCGGTCGTCCAGGACAGTGATGTGGTTACTGCAAAAAATGCTCTCATAGGTCTGGACGCTTATCGTGAATATGCCCATGATCACTCTATTGGAGAAGTCCTCTATCGCTTTATTAGTGACGGTGGTTACCTTGATAGGCTTGTTGTAAGCGCTCAGAAAGAAGAGGCGGCTGCTCTTGCGGTACAATCCCTGGCTGCATTTTTTTCGTTAGTTAAAGATTTTGAAGCGATTGAAACTCATCGTGACAGTTATGGCTTCTGGCAATATTTGCAGGATATGTATAGTTCGTCAATTCTCGATGAAGCTGACTTACTTGAAGCGAAGGATGGCATACAGGTACTTACTGCTCATCGCGCAAAAGGCTTAGAATTTGGAATAGTCTATATTTTTGATGTAACGGAATCAACGTTTCCAGCTCGTCGTCAGGGTGAACCGCTAAAGCTTCCTCTGGATCTCATCGAGACTCCTAACCGTGCAGTGCTTGAACACCAAGCAGAGGAACGGAGACTAATGTATGTCGCTATGACTCGAGCTGGCAAGCACCTTGTCATGACCTATTCACTTGACCATGGCGGCAAGAGAGCTCAGAAACCCTCGCGGTTTCTCTTAGAAGCGTTTTCTCAAGATGTGGCAGTGAAATCTGAAGCCGAATCAGCCATGCCGGCAATATTGACGCGTTTCGGGCCAAGAATGCATTCAGGTGGCGATGTGCCATCTTTTACTGAAGTAGACGGTTGGCTCGAGCTTACACCAAACCAGGTAGCAGACTATCTGGCTGACCCATCACAATTTTTTGTGCGTCATATTTTACGCTTTCCGTCACCACCAACGCATCAGATGATTTATGGAGTGGCGACTCACGCTGGGTTGGAATATTTTTATCGAGAGAAGATTGCTGGCCGTCAGCCAAAGCTACAAGTCATGCTGGACGAGTTTCATTCTGCTTGGAGAAGTGAGGGCTTTGTGTCGTTGCGTCATGAGCGGGAACGGTTAGCCCAGGGAGAAGCGAGCTTGAGGCGGTATTACACCGCAAACATTGCTGAAGAAGTTGAAGTATTGGCAGTTGAGAGCGATTTTCGATGTGAAATAGACAATATAAAAGTGCGTTTGCGGGGTAGGTATGATCTAGTGTTGGCCGACAAGGAAACTCATTCGGTAGAAATACGAGACTTTAAGACCTCCCAGATAGCAAATGAGCGATATGCCCAAGATAAAGTACGTGATAGTATCCAAATGGCCATTTATGCTTATGCTTGGGATGAGAATAACGAAGTAAAAACTTCATCAATAAGTTTGTATTTTACGGAGTCTGATTTGCTAGCACGACGCAGCAAGATTGAACACTCGCGTACTTTGCGAAAAATAGCCGAAGTGGCGGAGGGCATAAGGGCTGGACGGTATCCCCGCAAAGGAAATATGACTGATTTAGAGACACAGGATCTATACGCTTGATGACCTATCGTGATCAAGAATGGCTCGAGAGCTTGTTAGCCGAGATATGGTATCGGCACTTTCCAGACGTACCCGAGGCGAATGATGTCTTCATCATTTGGGCGAAGCGCGCCAAGCGGCGCTTAGGGTCTATTGAGATTGATCGTCGTGACGGGAAAACTACAATCATTAAGATTAACCGTTTATTTCAAGATCTTGAGGTACCACAGTTTGTCATTGAGGCAACTATCGTGCATGAGATGACTCATTATGCCCACGGCTTTGGGTCGCCGTTTGAGCAGAAACAGCAGCATCCGCATAGTGGCGGTGTCATCCGTAAGGAATTTGCTGAGCGCGGTCTTGTAGACCTTTACCTCAAGCAGAAACGTTGGCTTAAGCAGTATTGGACGCAGATTCTCAAGAAATATCACATGACTTGATTGCCGAAAGTAAAGCGAAAGAGGTATAATGCTTATTATGACTATCGAGATAATTCTCCTTATTGTGCTGATAGTGGTTATAGCCGTCGTAGGTGGGCTGGTGATACTGCAGAATCGCAAGGCGTCTACCTCTTCTGAGCTTGATCCAGCAACATTGCAACTCTTCAAGCAGGACCTTCAGGGCATGCAGCAGCTTCTTGTGCAAACTCAGACTCAAATGCAGGAAAGGATTGATCGAAATAATACTAATGTACAAGCCGGCTTGCATGAGCAGATGAAGCAGTCGGCCACCATCATTCGCGAGGTGACTGAGCGCCTCACAAAGCTTGATGAAACAAACCGTCGTGTTGTTGATATTACTTCAGAGCTCAAAACTTTGCAGAACGTGCTACAAAATCCTAAACAGCGTGGTGTACTAGGGGAGTATTACCTTGCTCAGGTTCTGGAAAACGTATTGTCGCCGGGTCAGTATAAGCTGCAGTATGCCTTTAAGGATGGAGAGATTGTTGATGCCGTTATCTATCTTGATAAAGGCAAGTTGTTACCGGTAGATTCGAAGTTTAGCTTAGAGAATTATAATCGCTTGGTTGATGCCAAGGATGCTCGAGATCGTGAAGTGCTTGTTAAGCAATTTAAGCAAGATCTCAAAGGCCGTATTGATGAGACAGCAAAATATATTCGCCCACATGAGGGGACGATGGACTTTGCATTTATGTTTATCCCGTCTGAAGCGATCTATTACGATCTCCTAGTTAATAAAGTCGGTGCTGCCAATACCAGTGCGCGAGATCTCATTGAGTACGCGTTTCGAGATAAGCACGTAATCATTGTGAGTCCTACATCATTTATGGCATATTTGCAGACCGTACTACAGGGTTTGAAGTCATTACAAATCGAGGATCAGGCGAGAGAGATTCAGAAAAGGGTTGGAATGCTAGCTCGCCATCTAAAGGCTTACGATACCTACATGCAAAAAATGGGCGGTTCATTATCTACGACCGTCAATCACTACAACGCTGCTTATAAGGAGTTTCAGAAAGTTGACAAGGATGTCGTGAAGATTGCAGAGACCGAGCAGGTGATTGAGCCATTATTAGTTGATCGTCCAGCGGTCGACGACTAGACTAGAGTCATGCAAAGAATTCTTTCAGGCATCAAGCCTACTGGTGAAGTGCATCTTGGTAGCTACCTTGGTGCTATGAAAGGCTGGGCCAAGTATCAACGGCCGGACAATGAGGTTTTCTTCTTCATTCCTGATCTCCATGCGTTAAATACTCGACCAGATCCGGGAGAACTCCGAAGTCTGACCTTAGATCTGGTAGCTTGGTTGATCGCAATGGGGATTGATCCCGAAAAAAGTCCTATTTATGCTCAGTCTCAAATACCTGCCCATGCTGAACTGAATTGGGTGCTGAATAATTTTACTACGATGGGCGAGTTATCGCGCATGACACAGTATAAAGATAAGGTAGCTAAAGCAGGTTCAGAAGGTCTACTCGTGGCGCTGTTTGACTACCCAGTACTCATGGCAGCCGATATCTTACTGTATGATGCCGATATTGTGCCCGTGGGGGATGACCAGACTCAGCATGTTGAGCTGACCAGGGATATTGCGACGCGGTTTAATAATCTCTATGGGGAGACATTTCGCTTACCACGGTTTGAGAAGCAGCCAGCGGCAGCTCGTGTAATGATGCTGGATGACCCTACACGCAAGATGAGCAAAAGTGAATCGGGCTACGGTTGCGTATACCTAAAAGACTCTACTGATATGATGCGGAATAAAATTATGCGCGCAGTCACTGATTCGGATAATGAGATTCGCTATGATAAGGCTGGTAAACCGGGTGTAGCCAATCTGATAGAGATGTATGCAGGCATGCAGGGGATTGCTATTGCCCAAGCTGAGGCACATCTAGGTGCCCTACAGGGCTATGGAGCTCTGAAGCAAGCAGTAGCAGAGGTTGTAGTAAGTGAACTCATGCCATTGCAGGATCGTTTTAGAAATCTTAGATCTGACGAAGCGTATCTGATGGGTGTGTTAGCTGCAGGGGCACATCGAGCTGGTGATATTGCTGAGCCCAAGCTGGCACGGATCAAGCAGCTCATCGGCTTAGTGTAAATAGTACAACATATTTTTCTAGGTTGGAGGTGAGAAAATAGGGCCTAACTACTTGACTAACCATAAGGTTTTTGCTAAACTAGAGTCAATCTAGTTCGTTTAAAACAAAAAACAAATATCCAAGTCCCCGAAAACATTCTGATTACGCTACTTGGACTCCATAAAGTAGCGTTTTTTAGAATCGAGATACAGTAGGGCGACTCCGGCCTGTAGACACCCCCCTTGTCTCGGGTCGGGTTCCCCCTACTGTTCGAGGGTGCCTCTTCCGAGAGAGGCGATCCATCCCGCAGGGTATTCTCTTGAAGATTGAGAGTGGGCTACTCGCCTACAAACAATAGACAGAACATTTTGTTCTGATTCGAAAGAATTCACCATATGGATGGTAGGGAATCAGAGTCACGACACAACAACCAACCGCTCGCACCTTCACTCGGAAGTGTCGACTCGCAACTTGGATTCTAAGCCAAATCTGGTTTGGAACCCCATTCCGGGGCAGCACGTGCCACTTGAATCTTTCTCGTAGGGCAGATGTGACTGCCCCGTAACCAAATACTTATTCATTTCATAACCGCCCGTTTGTTAGGGTGGTTTTTTTGTGTGAGACAATAGCTACATAATAATTGCAGTGAGTGGTTATAACGATCAAAAAGTGTATACACCATAAAGAACATAAATAGTAGTCAAGTGATATCGGTTTGAGTCCGCATGTAAAAAATGTATACAAGGATGATCCAAAAGTACTCAATTGCATGCCAGAGACTTAGTCAGGATAATGGTGGGTAGATTATGCGCAGTGAATCATACAATCGACTCGGGCTGTTCTTATCCATGAGTATCTTTTTGTTCGTGGCTAGTGGGGCAGTAGTATTGTTTCTCTTGCTTGCGACAGCGCCGCGGGATATTGGAGCATTTGGTGTGACCATTTGGTTTGTAGGCTTGCTACTGATGGTGGCGACTGGCGTGACGTTGTTGCTGTATAATCTTAAACGACGACGCTATCCGGAGGTGCATGAGCGTATTAGGCTGTTTCAAAAAAGTCTGCGGACCGGCGTGATCCTTGGTCTATTCACGGCGGTAGCTCTTGCGATGCAGAGCTTACGCATGCTCAGTCTCAGTGACATTCTGCTTTTTCTCCTGACGCTTGGTATAATTGAGCTATATTTCCGAACAAGACGACATGAATAAATCCGATACACCACTAGAAAAGCTTCGCCACAGCTTCGAACGAGCGCTTGAATCTGCGGATAATGCCAATGACCTGCGTAAGCTAAGCGCCCAATTTCTTGGCAAACGAGGTGACGTAACTCAACTCTTACGGCAAATTCCCAAGCTGAATCCCGAGGAGCGTAAAGACTTTGGGGCAGCAGTTAATCAGCTCAAGCAGCAGATACAAACAGCTATTGTAGCCACTGAACGAAAACTGATTGACGAGGTTGATACTAGCCTGAGCCCAGTTGATCTTTCTTTGCCGATTACCATGGGGTTACCAAGTGGGCATGGGCATCCAACTCAGCTTGTGATGGCAGATATATATGATATCTTCCTCAGACTTGGATTTGCCATTATCGATAGTAATGAGGTTGAGACAGATTGGTATAACTTCGAGGCACTCAATATGCCGGCCGATCATCCAGCCCGTGAGATGCAGGATACTTTCTATCTCACCTCAGACGGTAGGCAGCCCGCTTTGGTACCACGTACGCATACTTCTGCGGCGCAGATACGCTATATGGAGACTCATACTCCGCCATTCAAAATCATCGTACCGGGTAAGGTGTATCGTAATGAAGATGAAGATAGGACGCATTCCTGGTCATTCGTGCAGGTAGAAGGCTTGGTAGTGGGTGAGGGGGTGAGTATGGCGGATCTTAAGGGTACACTCCTGCTCGCCATGCAGGGTCTCCTCGGTGATGATGTCAAGATTCGTTTCCGCCCAAGCTTTTTCCCGTATACTGAGCCGTCAGTAGAAGTGGATGTCTGGTATCAGGGCGAGTGGTTAGAGATTCTTGGCGCCGGCATGGTACACCCGCGTGTGCTAGCGGCTGGTGGTATCGATCCAGAACGGTACTCTGGATTTGCATTTGGTTGGGGGACTGATCGATTGGCATTGCCGCGATTCGGCCTAACTGATTTGCGTCGCCTCTGGCGGCCTAATCTTATGGTGAGTGATCAACTATGAAAATAGCTATTGATACAATTAATCGATATCTTAAGAAATCGCGCTCGACGGAGGATATCGTGAGGCTATTGGATCGGACCGAGATTGAAGTCGAAGAAGTGTTGCATGGCGCAAAGCTTGATAACAAAATAATTCTCGCTAAGACGATCGATGTCGAGCCACATCCTAATGCCGATCGGCTACGTCTCGTTACAGTTACAACGGGTACAAAAAAGGTTCAAGTGGTGTGTGGTGCGCCGAATGTAGCCGTTGAGCAACGGGTTGCACTCGTTCAGCCGGGCGCTACTTTGCCGGATGGGACTTCTATCGCTTCGGCAAAATTACGCGGTGTCGTATCACATGGTATGTTAGCAAGTGCTCGTGAGTTGGGATTATCAGACGACCATACGGGTATTTTAGTGCTTGAAGAAGATAGGCATAAGCTGGGTACATCATTGTGCGACATAGTGTTTTCTGGTGATATCCTTGACATAAAGACGCCGGCCAATCGATGGGATTACTTAAGTGGGGTAGGGATAGCCCGTGAAATTGCTGCTCATGATACGGCAGAGCAGGGGGTAGTACTCCCAGAGATAGACGACACTAATTACCAGAATACTGAATTCGTTAATGTCAAGGAAACAGGGAAGTGTGGGCGATTCCTTTCCGCACGAATACGCATAAAGAATGATGTAAAAAGTCCTGCATGGCTTGTGGATAACTTAGAGGCGAATGGATTTACCGCACATAATCCAGTTGTTGATATTACGAATTTTGTCATGTTGGAAACTGGCCAGCCGAGTCATGCCTACGACGCACTTAAACTCCTAGGTCCCCTGGCGGTGCGGTTTGCAGAGCGTGGAGAACGTCTTACAACATTGGATGGTATTGAGCGAATTTTGACCGAACATGATCTTGTTGTGGCTGACAAAACTGGGCCAATTGGCCTAGCTGGCGTTATGGGCTCGGCCCACACCGAAATAGACGAAACTACAACAGAGATTATCCTTGAAGCAGCGCATTTCGATAAAACTAGCGTGAGGCGATCAGCTCTGAGGCACGGACTACGCACCGAAGCATCTGCTCGGTTTGAGCGCGGTCTCCCACTCCCCTTGCAGCCCTGGGCATTTGCTCGATTAGTGACGTTATTGCAAGAGATTTGCGATGCACAAATCATTGAGGGGCCG
Source organism: uncultured Candidatus Saccharibacteria bacterium (assembly GCA_964504625.1). Taxonomy (GTDB): domain Bacteria; phylum Patescibacteriota; class Saccharimonadia; order CAILAD01; genus CAZDEK01. The sequence goes on along the minus strand of CAZDEK010000005.1, from coordinate 6,687 downwards.
TTTGATCAACTCATGAGCTGGCCTTGGCAACAATTCTTGGGTGTACGATTGCGTCGTGCAGAGAGATTCTTAGGCATGGAGTTAGCTGAAGCTGAAGTAATGCGTGGCTTGAAGCGGCTTGGTTTTAAAGTTGAGCACTTTTCGCTTACCAAAGAGCTTCGCTCTCATCTTGGCAAGCCCTATGTCTGGGGGGCAAATTTTCGTGAGCACGGCGAGTCCGCCTTTGACTGTTCCTACCTGGTGGATCGGCTGTATTCAAAGCTCGGGGTATTTGTCGGGCATACAGCCTTAGGTCAGTTTCATACTGGTTGGGAGGTTGATATCAAGAGTCTCAAACCTGGTGATGTGTTATTTATAGAGGGCAAAATTGAAAAATCGGTGACCGATCATTATTATCTGATGGGTCCAGATGGGAAAAAGATCAAACATAGCCTGAAGCAGCCGATGAAGGTGGGGCATAATGGTGTCTATATCGGAAACGGACAGGTAATCCATGCCGCTACCTATAAGCATCGCAATGGTAAATGGGTGAAGCGCCGCATAACTGGCGTTATCACTTCCCCACTTGAAGAATTTACCCAGGATAGTGGTTTCTTGGGTGCACGCCGATATCTCGATAGCTTCAATCATATCCTCGCCCTTGAGGTGCCGTGGTGGCGATCTGATATTCGGCAAGAAGTTGATGTCTATGAAGAGATAGCGAAACTCGTGGGCTATGAAAAGATGCCAGAGACGCTGCCGCAGATGCCGCCGATGCCGGCCAGTAGTCAATCGCGGCTACCGCAGCATATGCAGCTGCGTCGTAACCTGATTGCTGCAGGTGCAACCGAAGTGATGACGTATAGTTTTATCTCTCAACGGGATGCTGAGCTAACAGGACAGCATGCTGAGGCGCTTCCTACAATCGCTAATCCCCGAACCCCCGAACAGGCATACTTGCGTAGCACTCTACTCTCTAGCCATCTGAAGCTATGGCAGCACAATGCCGGTTTGCGCACCGGAGATGTGGTATTTGAGATTAGTCGAGTCTTTACTGGTACTGGTCGTGATGGTGAACTGCCTGTTGAGGACTGGTGCTTGGCAATGAGTGCTGCAGGTCCACAATCTCTCGACGTTGTGCAAGCGCTCTTTCATCGCTTACTGAGGCAATATCATCTCTCGGTTGAATTTAGTGCCAGTAAGGATATGAGTTTTGTACCACAGCGTAGCTCACGACTAACTTATGATAGACGTGCTATTGGTCATATTGGCCAAGTGCGTACTGGCTTATCCGCAGAGTATGATCTTCGGCAGCCAGTGGCCTACGCTGAGCTTGCGCTACCAGTTTTGCTTGAGCCTCGCCCCGTCATTCTGCAAGCCGTTCCCGAGTACCAGTTGACATTACGCGATGTGAGCATCGAGCTGGCCGCAGACATTGCTTGGCAGGATGTTGCGGCGATTCTTAAGCAGCACACATCAATAGTGAACTATAGCTATCGGGCTCATTATCAAGATGAAGCTCTGGCTCAGGATAATCGACAGGTGCTAACTGTGCGTCTCTGGTTCGATATGGGTCCTCAGCCTACTGGTGACGAAATTAGCGCTCAGATCAAACAGCTTATAACTCATCTTCAGAAGAGTCTTCCAGATAGTGCATCACCAAAATTGGTTTAGTAGCTAGTCTTATTGAGTAAAATACATGTTCAGCTTAAGTTGGACACTCTATCCCAAAAGCATAAGCAATTTATTACAAGATAGTGTAAGATAGCACTAACGAAACAGGTGAGACAAAACAAGATAATCATGCGTGCCTCTCGCTCAGCTCACGGTGTCAGACAGCGCAGTTTGCGTTGGTTTCTGGTATTAGCACCGCTATTCTTGATACTGGTCTTGAATGCCTTTGCAGCTGCCTTTCTCGAAGGAGTGATCTATCCTGGAGTCAAGGTAGCGGGTATTTCAGTCGGTGGCTTGACCAAACAACAGGCGATGTCCAAGCTGCAGGCCCAGCCACTGGGTCGTAAGCTCCAGATTCAGGTAGATGGTAAGCAATTTATGGCAACTAATGAGCAGCTTGGAGCTCGTTATGATGTGCCAGCAACGGTCGATCTAGCGTTTGCTATCGGTCGACAGCACCCCCTGCCGCTTATCGGACTCTGGGATGCGCGCAATCAGGGTGGCTTGGCATATGCCTACAACTTAGATTACAAAAAATTGAATGCTTTCACGGCTGATGTCGTGAAGCAGGTGGGTGTGCCAGCAACAAACGCCGTGGTGGTGGTGCAAGAAGGTAATGTTCAGGTGCAGCCAGATATGCCCGGGCTAGGCTTAGATCGCGTGAAGGTTACTCAACTAGTCGGTCAGGCATTAGCAAAAGCTCAAGATGCGCAATTCGCTCTTCAAACGGAGACCATCCAAGCACCGATTCAGGAAGCGCAAGCTGAGCCAGCCAAGTCTTCGGTGCAGACCTTGCTCGGTCGACAGATTCAGCTTACCTATAATGATCGGGTTTTTCGTCCAACACAGGTGAATATTGGCTATTGGATCAGCGTCAAACCTGATAGTGAAATCGAACCGAGCAAGCTTGTGGTTGACATCAATGAGCAGCAGGTGCGCGGCTATGTGCAATCAGTAGCCAATGAGATTAATAAAAGCCCAGTCAACAAAAAAGTGCTCGTGAAGAATGGGGTCAGTAGTGTTGATCGTGAGGGTCAAGATGGTCTCGCACTCGATCAAGAAGCGGCGACTCAGGATATCATGGCAGCCATGCGTGACAATCGTGATGCGAACATTGCACTTAAGGTCAACCCCGTGCCTTACAAAACAGAAACGACTCGGACGACCAGTCTGGATGCAGCGCAGTATATAGAAGTAAATCTGAAACAGCAGCGACTTTGGGCATATCAAGACGGACAGGTAGTGTACACAAGTCCTGTAACGAGCGGGGCGACTGGTGCGGGCTTCCCGACTGTGACAGGCACATTTGCAATATATTATAAGGCTCGTAACACCTATCTGAATGGTCGGCCATATGGCTACAACTACAATGTCTTTGTGCAGTATTGGATGCCCTTCTACTCGGGGTATGGCTTGCATGATGCCAGCTGGCGATCAAGCTTTGGTGGCAGTGATTATTACTATGGCGGCAGTCATGGCTGTGTGAATTTGCCATTAGCAACAGCTGCATTCTTGTATGACTGGGCGCCAGTAGGCACACCAGTATGGGTACACTACTAGATTGTAGGGTGCAGTCGGCCAGCTAAACCTCTATAATCATAAGTAGTATGAATCAGATCGATCGCATCACGCCGCAGAGCAGTGGGCCCATTAAGCAGCAGATTGTGAGTAACCCCTTCCCCGCCGAGCAGCGCAATATGTCGCACAATGTAAAGTCAGATGATCTCGCGACTACTAATGAGGGTGGCGCACAACCGGCAACTAACAGTTTGAGCACTCCCCTGTCGGCTCATGATGCAGATCTCATAGAAAAAGAATGGGTTAGTTCGGCTGAAAAGCTTATCGAAAGCTATGGGGCAGATCCGTATACCTTGCAGCAACGTCAGTCAGCCATGAGCAGAGACTATCTTAAAAAACGCTTTAATCTGGATGTGGGACAGTCTTAGGTATGACCGACTTTACTATCTTTATGGTGGTGATACTCGTAGGCTTTCTGATTGTTTTAGGCCTCATCGCGTTTTTTGTATTGCGAGGGCGAGCTCGCCACGCCAAAGATATCGAACGAAGCTTGAAAATGGTGCCATTGCTGCTCAAGCTGCCACCAGCCGAGCCAGAGGAAAGCCAGCGTGACGATCGTGAGCTAATCAAAGAAAATATTGCTAAGGCAGAGGGTATCTTTACGCTGCTATCTGGGATCCGTACGAAGCGTAAGATATACAGTCAGCGCCATATTAGTTTCGAGATCGTTGCTCAGGGCGAGCAGATATATTTTTACATTGGTGTCCCGGCAGCACTTGTTACCTCGGTGGAGAAGGCGTTGGTATCGGCGTACCCAGCCATACAGATCGTACCAGCAACTGATCACAACATATTCTCGCCAACTGGCAAAATTCAGACCGTTGCTGGCGGGGAACTCCATTTTACTGGTAAGAGTATGTACCCTATTCAGACCTATAAAACGCTTGATTTCGACCCATTAAGTGGCATGATATCTGGCTTGTCTCGACTCAAATCCGATGAAGGAGCCGCGGTGCAGATTATGATCCGACCTGCGAGTGATACATTTTCTCGTGGTTCGCGTCGGTATGCTAAGGGCTTGTTGAACCCCGCCAAGGCTAAAGCCAACGACCCAATGAATATTGCTGCTCAGGTTGCAAAAGCACCATTCGGAACGCCTGATTGGCAGGCGAAAAATCAGCTCAATGATCCGACGAAGCAGTCTGATACTATCGACCAGAAGTTGGCGCAGGCAATTGAGGAAAAGGCTAGTGAGCCGGCGTTTGAAAGCTTAATTCGGATCGTAGCTAGCTCAGAAGATTTAGCTCGCAGCAAGATGATAGTGCAAGATATTATTAATGGCTTTGCACAATTTAACCAACCTGGCAGCAATGGCTTCACATTCACTGATGCTCGGACACCGCGGGACTTAGCGACCGATTTTATTTTTCGCTTCTTTCCAGCCGGGCAGCGTGGCATGATTTTGAATACGACTGAACTCGCGACTCTCTTTCACTTACCAAATGAATCTGAGACATTAGGAACTCCCATTGAGCGTAAGGGCCGCAAGGAAGTCTCGGCGCCGGCTGATTTGCCGAAAGAGGGCGTCGTTATTGGTTCGAACTTTTTTCAAGGTAAGGAAAAGGTCGTGCGCTTGACCGATAAAGATCGCAGCCGCCATATGTACATCATTGGGCAGACTGGTACCGGTAAGTCAGTCCTGCTCGAAGATTTGATCGTGCAAGACATGGCGCTTGGGAAGGGTATGTGTGTGATTGATCCGCATGGCGAATTGGCTGAGACCGTCTTGGCAAAGGTACCCAAGAGTCGGACCGAGGATGTGATTTACTTCAATCCAGCTGACGGCAATATGCCGATGGGGCTGAATATCCTGGAGTTCGATCCTGATCACCCAGAGCAGAAAGACTTTGTGATCCAGGAAACGATTGCCATGCTTTACAAGCTTTATGATCCGGATCAACAGGGCATTATCGGTCCGCGCTTCGAGCACTGGTATCGCAATGCAGCTCTCACCATAATGTCCGACCCCAAAGGTGCCACCTTCCTTGAAGTGCCAAAGCCCTTTGTGGATGATGATTTCCTGAAGGCAAAGTTTAAGTATGTCAAAGATCCGACGGTACAGGACTTCTGGATCAATGAGATGGGTCAGACCTCGGACTACCATAAGAGTGAAATGCTTGGCTGGTTTGTGTCTAAGTGGGGCGCGTTCCTCTCGAATGAGATCATGCGCAACATCATCGGTCAGCACAAGAGCTCGTTTGATTTTCCCGACATTATGGACAACTCTAAGATCCTAATCGTGAATCTTTCCAAGGGTTTGGTGGGTGAGAATAACTCGAAGCTGTTGGGTATGATGTTTGTCATAAAGCTGCTGGCTGCCGCTCTCAGTCGTTCGGGTCGTGATAAGCATCAGATGCCGCAATTTACTTTGTATGTTGATGAGTTCCAGAACTTTTCGACTGATAGCTTTGCCACGATTTTGTCTGAGGCACGAAAATATAATCTCTGCCTCGTTGTGGCAAACCAGTTCATCGGTCAGCTGACCGAGCAGATCAAGGGTGCTGTCTTTGGTAACGTAGGTACGCTGTTCTCCTATCGTTGTGGACCTGAGGATGCGGAGTTTCTTGAAAAGCAGTTCGAGCCGAGCTTTGACCGTAATGATCTGGTGAATATGCCAAACTTACAGGGCGCAATAAAGCTAATGGCGAATGGTCTGCCAACGATTCCATTTACCGTGAACCCTGTTTTCCCTCCAGTCGGCGAAGTGAATGCGCAGGCTGCCCTGGCAATGAAAGAGCTGTCACGGCGAAAGTATGGTCGGCCTAAGGCGGAAGTTGATGAGGAAGTCTCCGAAGCTTTGCAAATGCGTCCAGCCCCCAAGCCACAGGTCAGTCCAGAACGAGCACCAGTTGCCTAGTTACACCCCTCCACATATCTGATACAATCTGTATAAAGGTAATGCTCTAGAATGCTTTTCCGCGATGTCGTCAGCAATATTGCCCTGGGGCGCCAAGACAAAAACGTCTTAGCTTTTTACATTCGTCGCTTGAGTCAAGAAAGAGCATCCAGGATTATAACGGCTGTTCTTGCTGTGGCACTGGTTACCTTCCAGGCCGTAACATTCCTTGTGCCGCCTAAGCCATCTGAAGCAAGCGCAGGGTCGGCGAACGATATCCTCTATGGCGGTTTTTCCACGAAAGCCGATCTCTTACGTAAATACGACAGTAACCCCGAGCTGCGAGCTATTTATGGCCGTGTACGCATCTATCGTGAACAGATAGCTAATATGTCGCCAGGACGAGTCAACTCGGCGTGGAGTGTTTGGTCGATGGGGCGCTATCAGCATGGTGCAAATAACGTCCGGCTTGATGTACCAGGTGCCCATACGGCTATCTGGCTGCGGCCGTTACGGGTCTGGGGCGACAATAAATGGTTCTCTGGCTTGCAGGGCGTGAATGCTGACGGTGCTCGTACATGGATTCTCTTTGACTGTGGTAACCCAGTCATCGAAGTGAC
>CAZDEK010000004.1:0-24490 GCA_964504625.1 uncultured Candidatus Saccharibacteria bacterium | reverse complement strand
CGTTTCTTTGATTATTACATGCTGCGTAGCGACCAGATGATCGCACCCGGCGACCTTGGTCTCTATACCATTACCGATGATCTCAACTTGGTCTTAGAGTGCGCCGATACTTGTCGCGTTCGTCACTAAAGTGGCTGCGTTTCACGGACTTTATAGACCCCATGAGCATGGGTTAGATAATAATCACGGATATTCTCGGCTTTGAGTTCTGGTATACGCAAATTTTTTGCCAGCTCGGACAGATTCACCGTATCGTCGGTAATGGTGAGCACGATCACAGTTGGTAATTTATAGTGCCGCAAATGATCAAGTAGATGCTGCATGAGCGCTGCCTGAACAAGTGTTAGTCGTTCGTGAGAGTCGAGACTCGGCACCCTCAGCTCACAGCGATTGGCGTCAAAGAAGCAATCTGCCGCAGCATCATCAGGCGCTATCACCACACTTTCAAAGCCAAGCTGTTCTCCATCCCGCTCGTAGACTAGATCTGGATTCTCATCAAAAAAACTAAATTGCCACCCCCGAAACTCAGCCGCCCGAACCAAGAAGGCTTCCACTAAGGCGTACTCTCGCTGTTTCTTAGCTCGCTCTTCAGGCGGCAGACTCGCAAGCTGATGTATCACGACAGCTCCCGTACTGCCCGTATTACCTCTCGAGTGAACGGCTTTGTAACTTCGTGCCCACTCATAATGCGCACAAATTGCACATCAGTTCGATGCGCGAAGGCAAGCTTAAGATTAGCACCGATGACGAGATGATCCAGTCGACCGCTGATCACCGTAACTGGCAATTCAGGTTGCAGTCGGGCTACATCTTCCAAAATCGTATGCTGTTCAATGGTGTTTGCAAGCGAACTCACGGCTGGGTACCATGTATGTTCATTGATGATTGCTTGCTCTTCGATGGTCGGCATCATACGGACCAAGCGATGAGCCGAGCGCACCACAACCCCTTTCGGCAGCGCACGCAACGCACGATAAAACCGCAGGTAGCCAGAATCTAAAAGCGCCTCAAAACGACGCTTTTCTTCAATCGAATCGCGCGTGCGATATATCGGTAAGGCACAGAGGATCAAGGCCCGGATTTTGCGCGGAGCAACTGCGGCATAATGTGTGCTGATGATAGCTCCCATCGAATGTCCCACAAGTGTTACCTTCCCCCAAATACCATGCCAAAACAGCGTCCAGCGAATCGATCGCAGGTGATCATCGACGGTATACATCATGTGAGTTGGCTTCGGACTTTCACCATGCCCCAAAAGATCGATGGATATGCAGGTATAACGATTCTCCAGGCCGGCCATGGCAGGTGCCCAAATACCACGATGCGCCACAATACCATGCAGGAATACCACCACCGGACCGCGTCCGTGACGACTGACCTTTAAGAAGTACGGCAAACGCAGCGTACGATGCAACCACTCAGGTAATAGCATAGCGTTATTATACCTGATCTGACGTCCAGATAAATTCCTCAGCCCGTAACCTGTCCGAATCTGCTACACTGATGGACGTGATTACCATAATCATCGCCGGTGGGTCCGGTACGCGGTTGTGGCCGCTCTCGACCCATAACTATCCGAAGCACCTTCTCAAGATCAATGGCTCATCCACCTCACTCCTGCAAAGCACCTATGCGAGAGTTAGTCCGATGAGCACCGAGGTCTACGTCATCACCGATCAGAGCCACGTCGAACACGTGCGCGAGCAGTTGCCGCAGCTCGATGATGTGCATTGCTTCATTGAGCCAGACCGACGCGGCACCGCTAGTTGCATTCTGGCCTGTCTATCCCAGCTACAAGATCGCGCGCGGCCCGATGAGCCAATTGCCTTCGTGGCAGCTGATCACCACGTGCGAGATCAACGTGGCTTCAGACAGTCATTCAAGCTCGCCGAACGAGCTAGCCGTAAGTATCGACGTATCGTCCTCATCGGAGTCGAGCCAGATCGCCCTGCAACCGGCTTCGGCTACATCGAGAAGGGCGAACTCATCGATGAATACAGCCTGATGTCGAATGTGGCAGCCTTTCGCGAAAAGCCCGACGCCGAAACAGCACGCGACTACCTCCAGAGCGGTAACTATCTCTGGAACTGCGGCTACTTTGTAGGCTCGCTTGCAACATTTGAGACCAGTATGGAGCAATATGCGCCGGAGCTCTGGTCGAGCTACCAAGCACTGCTTGCATGTGAGACGGAGAGCGATTTCACAAGATGCTATCTTGAACTCGTTACTCAACCAATCGACACCGCCCTTATCGAGCGAGTGCCAAACTTGATGGTGTTGCCAGCCAGTTTCGACTGGCGTGATCTTGGCTCATATGAGGACCTACATCAAGCAGCCCCGGTCAGCGAAGATGGCAATTACGTCGCCGGCGGACCGGCCGTACTCATCGACGTGCAAGGCACCTATGTACAGAACACTACAGCTGTACCCATCGCACTGATTGGGCTCGACAACGTCGTGGCAGTCTGTACCCCAGAAGGCATCTTGATAACGCGGCGCGATCTGTCACAACGCGTCAAGGACGTCGTCGCCGAGTTGCATAAGAACAGCTAATACCAGCGCCCCACTCTCGTGGGGCGCTAAAACATTTTCCGACAACAAACCGCCCCCGAAGGGGCGGCTTAACGGTAAGACAGTTTAATCTAGTGTGATGACAATTTAGCTGGAAGGAACCAGCACTGTATCGATGACGTGAATGACACCATTCGTTGTCTTGATATCGGTGATAATCACCTGGCTATCATTCAGGAATAGCTTGCCATTGACGAGCTTAATCGCTACTTTGTCACCATTGAGCATAGTAGCCTCAGTCAACGTGACTGCGGTTGATGACGGTACGGCCGCACCTGCGATCACGTGATATTTTAGGATGTCGGTTAATGTGGCTTTACCTTGTGGTGTGAGCAAACTCTGCACCAGACCAGCTGGCAGTTTCGCGAAGGCATTATCAGTCGGTGCAAACACAGTGTAGGTACCGGCACTATTCAGGGCGCCGTTCAATCCGGCATAGTCAAGTGCTGCGACCAACGTGTCAAAGTTTCCAAAGCGCTTGAGATAGTCATAGCTGGTGATTTGTGGTGCACATTGCTTGGCGTTTTCGGCATTAACCAGCTGCTGAAATCGTTTAATTTGCCAAGGATTGTCAAAGTCAAAACGGTCGATCAGTTTCTGCTGCTTACGATCAATCACTGAGCAGCGCTGTTTTTGCCCCCAGTTACCAGCTTTGTATCCATTGGATGCGCTCGCGGTTGCGACCGAGATCGGGGCAACGGCAAAAGCCATAGCCGCCGTCCCGAGCGCTATTCGTTTGATGATATTCATAGGCTTTCCCTCCTTCATTAATGGGCAAATATCTTCTGGGCAAGTACGGCTGCTGCACGCACATATCACCCTAAGCTTTTGGCATAGGCACCTCCCTGTGTGATTGACTAGCAACTGAACGATAGATAAAAGCATGTAACTGTCGAATCAGTCTAGCCTTCTCCTTGCCGCGAGGTACGGCTGGGAAGTATTCAAGAATAAAACCATTGATAGCGTGGGTGATAACTTTTGCCTCAGTAACACAATCAATGTCAGAACGTAACTCCCCTGCTACCTGCGCGGCCCGCAGAATCTCTTCAATGTGTAGGCTCGCCTTTTCTGGCACCCAGCCAGTCGCCGTCTTCGTAAAATCGTCGCGATAATGCAGATAGTATTTCAGCACAAAGACCACATCCTGCATGTGATCAAACTGAAATTGTATACGCTGCAACAGGGCTGCGGAGAAATTCTCAGGCTGGCTCAGTCGAGCTCGCGATCGGCCAAGCTGAGTATTGGTCTCATCAAATATACACTTGAGTAGTACATCTTTATCTGGATAATGATGATAGATTACGGATAAAGTAATGCCCGCGTCCTTTGCTAAAGTACGCATCGACAAACCATCATAACCGCGTTCAGCAAAGATACGTTTGGCCGCCTCAAAGATGTGTTGCTGGGTGTCGTTAGCCATTTCCTAGAGTTCCTTCTTGAACTATATTAGAACGAACGTTCTATCTATGTCAAATAGCAAGTGCTTAGATATGGAGAATCATTCGCTAAATGATGTAAGGGATAAACCTGGCAGTCCGCGTACGATATGCAGCGTATTGAGGATACTTAGCAAGCAATATCCTCTCTTCATAGGCTGACTTAAAGGACAATATAGCCACGAGCGCCAAGAGTACAGCAAACCTCCAATATGTGGGTTCTACCCACCACATAGCTACTCCCAGAGTCATGAGTGCGGTATACATGGGGTGACGAATAACTCTATACGGACCACGCTTGGTGAAGCGCGCCTGAGGCTTGGCTTCGGGCATGACTGTGAGTGACTCCTGTGGCAATGAAGTGAGAGCCCACACCCCTAAAATAATTGCCACACCAGCCAAGCTGTAGCTGACAAGACCTGGCTGCTTTTGTGAACTCACAGCCAGAAGAATCAGCAGACTAAATTGGGCAATTACGTACAAACTACCACGACGCATAGTGCTAGTATAGCGAAATCATTCGCGCCGACACTATTCGGCTGACTTTGTTGATGGCTTGCGTCGTGATGGGAGTTTATAGCGTTCGCAGTAGGCATCATATGCCTGACCAATCGAGGCAAAGCGTGGTCGATTTTCCAGCCGTGCCCCGAGTCCTGTCTTACGCAACGTATCGCGAATAGGTCCTTTGAGGCGAGCCGTGGCCAGCACAATATCCTTATCTTCGAGTTCAAAAATCAAGTTCTTCAGCACTTTCGCACCAGTCGAATCAAGACTCGACATTGCCTCGCAGTCAAGTAATAGCCAATGCACCTTTTCTGGAGCCCGCTCGATAAAATGCATCACCCGCTCGTGGAAGTAATTGGCATTACCAAAGAATAACGGCGCATCAAAGCGGTAGATCAGCAGTCCAGGCGTATCGTACGTTTTCGGAGGTCGTGAGCGATCACGAAATGTCATACCATTCTCCGTCACACCCAAGACTGCATCGTGAGGAAAAGCTGTTTTACGGATCAGATTGATGACCGCTAACAATACTGCCAAACCAAGTCCCTGCAAGATCCCCAATACAGCCACTCCCCCAGCAGTAACGATCGCTAAGGCCGCTTCACTACGCCAGCCCCGCCAAATCGCATCCAGCTCATCCCAGTCAAACAGCTTGTACGCAGACAGGATCACAATCACCGCTAGGGCCGCTCGAGGTATATATGCCAAATAGCTCGAGAGCAATATCAGCACCAATGCAATCACCCCAGCAGCATAAATCTGTGCGTACTGCGAGCTCGCTCGCATATCGTTATTGACCACCGTCCGTGAGCCACTGGCCGAAACAGGCATACCACCTACCAGAGCGACTGCGAGATTAGAGGCACCTAAGCTTATCAGCTCCTGCTCACTAGAAACCGATTCACGATTTTTGGCCGCGAATGAACGTACGGTGGCGATAGTGTCAGCATACGCCACCAACGCAATAGCACCAGCGGGCAACACTAATGCCTTCAGTGTCTCAAGATCAAAATGCGGCACCTTGAGGTTCGGCAAACCCGCTGGAATATTTCCCACTACGGCAATCCCATGGTCAGCAAAGCCGTAGACTGCCGAAGCGAGTGTTGCGAGCATTACGAGAATCAAAGCAACTGGAGCTTTCGGAGCATAGCGTTTGAGACTAACTCCGATCACAAATAACACTACACTCAATAGAACCGTATACCACTTGATAGCCGATAGCTGACCAAACGTCCCCAGCAGGTTATGCAATACATTCTCACCACCAATCGTGAGACCAAGTAATTTGGGAATCTGATCAGACATAATCACGAGAGCGACACCAACCAAATACCCAAGTAAGATAGGCCGTGATAAAAACTCCGCGATATAGTAGAGCTTCAGCCGCGCTCCTACTAGACAGAGGACACCAACAATGGCCGCTAATACCACGACATAAAAACCAGCCGAGTCAGGGTTACCTGCCACAAATGGGGCTATGGCTGCTCCAGCCATGACTGACATGGCTGTGTCTGGGCCGACGATCACTCGACGTGATGACGTGAAAAGAGCGTACACAATCATCGCCACCAGAGCCGTGTAGAGACCGACGCTAACTGGTACTCCAGCCAGCTGCGTATAAGCCATCGACTGCGGTATCGCAATAGCCGCGACCGTGAGTCCGGCCAAAAGGTCAGTCGAATGCCGTGTCGTGCGCCAGCTCTTAAATAGCTGCAAGGGATAGGATACAAAATTCATAGAGTTGGTTGGGGTAGTAGTTTTAGCATATCTGGCCGCCCTAACTTCAGCAAGTTGCTTATGCTACTACTGAGTGGCAAGAATATATTGGGAAGCCTGGCCTAGTGGGCTCAGAGGGTCAAATTCAAACGTCATCCGATCTGTCGCTGCCGGTACCAGATAGCTGAGTGTACCGATGCGCTTTGCACTCGTCGGAAAAGGCCCAGCCTGTATCGGCTTCGCCATCATAGCCGGCGACATCGGCCAGCTGCGGCCCGATTCATCAATGACCTTCGATTGCAATACGGGCGCAAAGTCAAAGATATCCTGAGCCCCGTTCTCAACTTCAACCGTCACAATAACAAATTTCAGCCCTGGTGGCGCAAGATATGGCATCGATCCTTGAGCATCAAACTGCACGTTCGTTACTCGTAGTGATGCCTTGCCAAAACTAGCTTTGCTACCAAACTGGCTTAATGTCCCGCGATTAATCAGAAACACGCCCGTCAGAATACCGACCACAGCCCAAGCCCCAACAATCATCCAGGCTGCCCCATGATGCAGACGATGGAGAGGTGTGTGGTTCAATCGAGCACGTGTAGTTTTCTTACTCATTGCACCTTCCCGACATAGTAACTATTTAAAGTCGTATACGCCGAATTGGAGTGTCGATGTTTCGCCCCAGCTGTTGAGGCTGAGCCATTCAGATAGGCAGTAATATCCTTCCCGCAAGTAGAGCTATTAAACACTGCTGTACCACCGGGATGAGCATTGACGTAACTCGTCACAATGTAATATCCGCCATTGTAGATCACCCAACAGTTCGAGGCCGAGCTATGTGAAGCGACTTGGGCAGTTGAGCATACACCACCGGGTGAACCACAAGCTGGAGCCGCGGGTGAACTCGTGCTGGGTTTTGGCGTAGTTGTAGAGCTGGTAGTGGTTGTGGTAGTTGGCTTAGGCGTTGTCGCACCAGACGAGCTCGTACTCGGTTGGGTAGCTGGTGCCGATGAGCCGCCACCTGAGCTAGGTTGGGTTGAAGACGGCGGATTGGTGGCATTTGACGTACCAGGGTTACCGCCGGTTGTGCTACCACCACTCGAGCCCGACGAACCATCATCGTGAGGTGTAATTACCGGCGTACCATTCGCCAGAGGCTCATTGCTACTGCTCGTTCCAGGGACTGGATTAGCCGGACCACCCAGACGACTCCCCTCAGGCAGTACGAAACCAGCCACCAACACAAGGCCAAATCCTAGCGTAAAAACAATCAGACTAATAAGAACTACTTGTTTCAACTTCATGACATTGCAAACTCCTCAGTATGAATATGACTTTTCGCAACACCTTGTTTGACAAACTGCTCAGTTAAAGCATGCATCATTGGTGGCGGCCCACAGATCAGTATATCGGCATTCGTGACGTCACCGGAGGACTGCTTGATCTTGTCAGCTGTCAGAAAGCCATCCTTATCGGTCACGACGGGTATAAACCGAACATTCTTTGGTTTTTTGGTAGCCACCCCAAGGATCTCGCGATAGTCGATCATCTCACTGGGTGTTTTGACGGAATAGTAAAAATCCACCTGGTACTCACCACTGACCTCTGGGATCATCGAGAGAAATGGCGTTACACCGATACCTCCAGCAATCCAGACTTGTTTTTTGGCATGAAAGTTCCGGAATGAAAACCGACCATAGGCACCTTCGACCCAGACTTCCTGGCCAACAATACTGGGCGCAAACTTCACGAGGTTACTCGTATAGGCACCGAGCGCCTTGACGGTAATGCAGAGCGCCGGATAGTCCGCTTGCGAGCTAACAGTAAAGGGGTGCCATTCATGCGACAAGCCCTCGCCGCGAAAACTCACAAACACAAATTGTCCACTCTCGAAGCCAAGCCGATCATGCCGAGGCTTGAGCACTAACCGTGCCACCCCTTCGGCGATAATCCCAGTTTCGGCCACTTCGTAGACGTAACGGCGGACGAGAAAGCGAGGTAAAAGCGTTCGATAGGTATAAGCGATGGCTCCGAGAATCAACCAGGTCATGAGATACCAAAAAAGCAAGGGTGAGCGCGATGTGTCGCTTGAGATGAGCACAACATGTAACGCCAGAAAAAGAAAGGCTAAACCCATAAACTTGTGCGTAAGCAGCCAGATCCGATATGGCAGTTTGATGAAGAAGGTTACGATCATCAACCCGATGAACAGCCATAAGCCTAATACACCCAACGTAATAGCCAGATCGGCGAAAGTCGGCAAGAGTTGCAAGGCCGCCTCTCGCAAGCTCGATTCCGCCTTCTGAATCGAGAGCGCAATGGGATGCAATAGCGCCAGGCAAAGCGCTATGCCACCGATAAGATGATGCGCGACATAAGCCTTATTTAAACCACCAAACAATTGCTCGACAATCCGCTGACGTGTCGACAATACGAGACTCATGCAATACAACACAATGGCTGCGATACCGGCCACCTTACCCAGACTACCAATCGCATAACCTAGCGATGTTACGCGCGACGATAATGGCACGATCCCCAGCCAAAGAATAACCGGGATCGCTACAAGCACAATGACGACCGGCCAGGCAAACTGAGTGACGGAGATTTCTTGTGGTTCGTGCTTCATAAATCCCAGATTATTTTCAATCCTGCTTATGATTCTACCGTGCTATGAGATTATGGACAAACACTTAATTCAGCGCACTCATAGCAAAACTGGCTCATTTGATATTCATTCGATATACTCAACAGCATAAGCGAGACACTATCCATGGCAGCCCTTTCGAAAGCCCTCCTCTACATTCACCTCTTCGGCTTTGCCGCAATCGCAGCCGGCCTGTTGTCGCAATGGAAGCTCAAGAATAAAGAAGTCACCAGTCTCGCCCTCAACGGTGCTCGCTTACAGCTCATTACAGGGCTATTGCTCTACGCGCTCGAAGCTGAAGATCTCGTCCACTGGGCGGCTGGCCTTAAAATCCTCGGCGCTGGGATTATTGTAGTCATCCTTGAGATGCGGCGTAATCAGGGTTTGACCGATCAAGTCTATAATCTTCTGCTCTTAGTCCTGCTGCTGCAGGTGTTTGTAGCCGTCTTTTTCCTGGAAGCCGCTAAATAGATAAGCCCTGCTGAGCAATGAGCGCCAGCTTAGCGGCTCGTGTAAGCTTCTTTATCTTGGCTTCAGCTCGCTGTGCCGCAGAACGATCACGATAGTTACGTCGATACACTAGCTCAACCGGCCGACGACTTCGCGTATATACAGCACCGAGTGATGAAGTATTGTGCTCGGTGAGCCGGCGTGTCAGGTCGGTGGTGATGCCGGTATAGAGCGAGTCATCAGCACATTTTAGAATGTAGAGAGAGTAGGCGGGCGATACGCGCATTATTCGGTGCGTAGTGCTTCGATTGGATCGAGCTTAGCAGCCTTACGTGAGGGTAGCCAGCCAGCCAGAATAGAAACTACCATCAGGATCATGACAAGAATGATAATTTCTAACGGCTTAAAGATGAGCAGGTTGGAGCCAGCATCAAGGCTGAGCTGTTTATTTATCCAAGGGTTGAGCACCGTACCCAAGCCCACCCCAAGCACGGAGCCAATCACTCCACCAAGAAAGCCAATCCAGGCCGCTTCAAAGCGAAACAACCGGCCAATGTCGCGCTTACGCATGCCTAGCGCTTTCATGAGTCCGATCTCACGTGTCCGCTGCAACACACTGATATACATCGTATTAATGATGCCAAAGACTGAGGCAATTACCGCGATCGCGCCAAAACCCGCCACAATCCCTTGTAACACACCGATGATATTGGTCAAAAACTTTTGGGTATCTTTCACACTTTGAGCTGTAAAGCCAGCTGCCTTAATACGGTCTTGGGTTGCGATCAACTTTGTCTCATTTGTGCCATCTGCTGCCTTTACGTACACGAAGTTGTAAGTTCGAAAGTTAGCCGTACCTTGTGTCGCTAGGTCATTGAGTCGGCGAGCATCATCTTGATTAACGTAGAAATAGAGCTCCGTGCCCGGCTGAGAAGCTGTTGGTTTCTTCAAGACTGCAGCGATCGTGAAATTCTCTTGCACCGAGTTCGTCTGCGCCGACTGCGCTGCTGACTCAGGATTTTGGGCGAAATTTTGTACAGCCGCCTGCGCCGACTCGCGCGTCACGGGCTTGGCTATCGACAAGGTAATCGTCTTACCAACTGCCTCTTCTGGGCTTGCAAAACCAAGTGCAGATACATAGCCTTCGGGTAAGAGAATGGTGCCTGTATCGAGCGGCTTCTTCGCTTCGCCTGCAAGTAGCTCCATTTTCTGAAACGGGTTCATGGCTGCGACATTTCCGATGTAACGCTTCTGGCCCTCACGCGTCACATACTGTAATGGCACTGTGATGTCCTCGCGAACACTCTCGACACCTTCAATACCCTTGAGCTTATTGAGGTCTTCCTCATTGAGTCGCTTGATCTGAGTGCTCGCCCCAGCATTATTGATTACCGTGGTGAAGCTCGGATCATACTCACGCGGCTTAGAATTATCACCGCGACCGAAGATAGCTTCGTCTTTGGCGACGATCAGCTCGGCTGGGTCAAAGTTCTCTGAAATCACTTTATTCACATAAGCTGTTGCGCCGTTACTTGCAGCCAGCGTAAGCGTCAAAGCAAACGTACCGACGGCAATCGCCAGCGCCGTCAAAATCGTGCGACCTTTAGCGCTCTTCAAGCTCCTTCCCGAACGGCGGATGAGATCACGCCAGCTCACTGTGCTGACTCCATCTCGCGTTGCTGCTTGGCTGTCAGTTTTGCTTTGCCGACGACCTCACTGATCTCGCCATCTTTCATATAAAATTTCAGCTGGCAGCGATCAGCCAGTTCCTCATCATGTGTGACAATGATCAATGTACAGCCAAGCTTACGATTCAGCGAGAACAGTAGCTTAATGATGAGCTCCCCAGTCGAACTATCAAGATTCCCCGTGGGTTCGTCGGCAAATATCAGCTTGGGCTTATTCACGATCGCCCGCGCGATCGCCAGGCGCTGCTTCTGACCGCCTGATAAATTGCTAGCGAGGGAATCGATTTTCTCTAACAAGTCGACAGCCTTGAGCGCCTCTTCGACCTTCTTGCGACGCTCCCGTCGTGGCACTTTAGCAATTTCGAGCGGCAACATCACATTCTGATAACACGTCTGATTTGCCTCAACGAAAAACGCCTGAAAAATAAAGCTCATCTCGGTAGCTCGAAAGGCATCCATTTGTTTGCCCTTCAGCTCCTGTAAGCTCTTCCCACCGATAATTACCTCACCTGAGCTGGCGTGGTCGAGACCGCTCAAGACGTGCATGAGTGTCGACTTACCAGAGCCTGACTTACCAATGATGGCAGCCGTGGCCCCCTTCGGAACCTGCAAGCTCACATTGTAGAGCGCGGTGAAAAGGTTATCACCTCGCCCGTACGTTTTTGTAACATCACGCGCTTCGATCATTGCATCTAGTGTATCACGCAGATGCTTGACGTGTTAACTACTTGTACGCTCTTTCTGCTAGACTGCGAAGCGGAGTAGCATCCAGCCGGCGACCGTCAGTGTCCAAATCACCCACAAAGCCACGTCGGCATTACGCGCCACCAGCCAGCGCATGCCTTCTCGGCCCGACTTGAGAGGAAAATCCTCGGCATTAAGTCGCAACCAAGCGAAATTCATCAGGATCACCGCCGCATAGCAGAAGATACAGAAAATGCACAGCGCCCCAATGACATAGGTACTTTGCCACAAATACCACGCGCCGAAGAGTAAAAAGAAAACCGACAGGCCCTGCAGCCAAGCACGAAGATTGCGGCTGAGTTGTGCTCCAGTCAGCCCAGCCAGTGCCGCGCCGAAGATCGTCACGAAGAATGCCAGACACATGATGGCATTCGAGAATCCGAAGACAGACGACTGCCAGGCCGCGAAGACATTCGAGCAGCTAAAGACGCTATTAAGATTACAAAAGAGCTGACGCGTCGGTGCTTCAGCATACTGAATGCGCTCGATAATCTGAATGAACGATGCGGTCGCCCCCACCAGCGCCGCACCGGTGAGTGTTTGCCAGAGATAGAGATGATGTGTACGTTTTGCCATACGCTTATTATACGCCGACGAGTACAGTGTTTTTTTTAGCAATTGCTGTACACTAATATATGATTATGAACGAATCCACTAAGCAAACTCTCCGCACCGCTAAACGTTATCGCTGGGTTGCTATGATCGGTGCAATGGTGCTAGGTATCGGCACAGTGTTTTACCATTTTCAAGAGTCACTCAGCTGGCTAGATTCACTCTACTTCTCGACCATCACTCTTACCACTATTGGATATGGCGACATCGTGCCTCACACGCCACTGGGTAAACTCTTCACCATCTTCTACGTCCTCGCTGGCGTCGGTATCATCGCCGCCGTCCTCAATATCCTGGTGAAAAATGCTGGTGAGCGGCGGATCAATAAATTTCGCGAACGACACGGCGGCAAAACCCCCGAATAACTTTCTGTATCCTGCTCATGTTTGTAGCCAGCGGTTTCACAGCGTAATCTAGAAAGCATATGGCCGCTACAAAGCAGGCCGCGGCTACGATCATCCCCCGTTCCCCGCGCGCCTTTTGGTACCATCTCGGATATTTCTTTACTCGCTCAGTCAAAAATCTACTGTTCTGGGTGATTTTCGTTACGGTCGCGATCACGGCTTTTCGCCTGATTCGATCTGCCAAAGCCTTCGGCATCTCAGACGCAGAAATAGCACAAGCTTTTCTCGAACCGTTTAATATCGTGCTGCCTGTTTTCTTCGGTAGCATCCTCCTATATGCCATCATTCGCGGGATCATCTCGACACTGACGACTCGCTACAACCTTACACCGCAGGGAATTCTCCTCGAAACTGGCTGGTGGACGAAACGTACGGTGATCGTGAGCTATGATCAGATCCAGAAAATGACAATCGTTGCCAATCCATATGATCGTATGCTGCGCAGTAGTTATATCTACCTCGATCTGATTGGCGGCGGGTACGGCATATCGCTCGAAGCGGTTGATGCAAAAGCGGTCGGAGATCTACAGAAAAAGCTCACTGGCTCCAGCGCGCCACGTCTCAGCACCAAGTCAGCCCCTAAAAAGCTCACCAGCTCAAAGCCTGCTCAGAAAAAAACTGCCACCAAAAAGAAAGCGACTCAGTCGCTGAAGCGGAAGAGTCGTCGATCAAGCACCAAGCAGCCAGCTGCTAGCGGTGCTCAGAGCTAACTATCGCATATTAATGCCCGACATTGGGCTTGCCGGCACTGTTACCCATCATGGGAGCTAGCTTCGGTAGACCGAAACCAATGAAGATCGCGACGACGGCGAAGCCAAAGGCGACCCAGAGAGTGTCTTTCGAAGCTATCACTATCGCATCCTGCACATCGTCTTTGACCGCTTCGCCGATTTTCATCTGTTCATTGCGATACTTCTCAATGGCCTGAGCCTGAATCTGAGGCGGTAATGTCGCAATTGACCGCATGAATTCTGGATCAGGTGCCTGATTCTCGCTGCTGCCACCGAAGCCTCCGTTCTTCGAAGTCTCACGAGCCTGGGCAACGATCTTATCTTTAGCGGCGGCTGGGATGACTGAGTCAGCCTGAATCTTCACGCCGATCTGAGTGGCAATATTTGCAAACAAAGCAGCACCGATCAGAGCGGCACCGAAACTCGCTCCAACCTGACGCATCGTATTATTGACACCACTGGCCTCACCAGCCAGGTTCGCATCTACTGCTGACAGGGTAAGATTATTCACTTGGCTCTGGATGAGCCCAACGCCAACACCAAATAGCACGAGGCCCGGAATCAAAGAATTTACATTTGCCGCAGTAGTCAGCGTATAAATCATGACGAGAATCGAAAGCGCAGAAGCGACAAGTCCCATCATGATGATCGTCTTCGGCTTGAGCTTACGCGCGAGCGACAATGCCGCCGGTGAAGCGATGAAGACCGCCAGCGATAATGGAAAGAGGGCCTTACCAGTTTGGAATGCATCCAGCCCATGCACCACTTGATAATAAATCGGCAAGACAAAGATGAGACCCGTCAGCGAGAGTGAGTTAGCGGCCGTGACTGCCATACCACTGACGAACTGACGATTTTCAAACAGATGCAGGCTGACCAGTGGGGTGTGGCCGAGTCGCTCTCGCCGCTTCTGCCACAGCATAAAGAGAATCAGCAAAATAATCCCAAGCGTTACCGCAACCGGCGTAATCGACAAGCCCCACGGAGTCACATCGAACTGAAAAATATCGAAGCTCTGCTTAGCGATCCACCAGCCATAGTCTGAGCTTTGAATGATCCCAAAGACGAGCGCCAACAGACCGGTGGATGACAAGAAAACGCCAAGCCAATCAATCTCGGTCTTCTCAAGTTTATCGCGGGCATCTTTGATGAGCACCGAACCAACCAGTAAAAGCAGCACGACAAAGACATTGATCCGAAATCCCCAGCGCCAAGAGTAATTGGTCGTCAGCCAACCGCCTAGAATCGGCCCCAAAGCACTAGCTCCGCCAGCGACCGCACCGAAGAAAGCGAAAGCGATCGCCCGATCACGGCCCTCGAAGTTCGTGACTAACAGCGAAGCAGTAGCCGGCATCATCAGTGCCGCTCCAAAGCCCTCGATGATCGATTCTCCTATCAGCATGTGTGAAATATTGGTCGAGATCGACGCAATAAAACTACCGATACCAAACAGTATGGCACCCAGCATAAACATGCGCTTACGTCCATATAAGTCACCTAGCCGTCCACCAGTAATCGTGAATGCGGCCAAGGTCAATGTGTAGATCGTGATAACCCACTGAATCTGAGTAAAATTTGTATTGAGATCTACGACGATATTACGCAATGATACATTCAGCAGCGTGGTATCGATCACAATGATCGCCAACGCGAGAGAAAGAACGACCAGCTTGCCCCATTTGCGCCAAGCTGGCTGATGTGCGGTCTTTGCCGTCATAGTTAACATGTTAATTCAATTCTCAACGGCTGTCAAAGTGGCCTCGCTAGCGTAAAATAGTATCAAGCATGAATACTATCCGAGCGTGAATACCTTTCTCGCCATCATCCCTATCTTTCTAGTGATTGTCGCTGGTTACGGACTGCGCGCCTTGCACATCGTCAAGCCTAGCTGGATATCCGCCCTGAATGGCTTCGTGTATTACGTTGCATTGCCGGCATTGATCATTCAAAGCTTTACTGGTCTGGCTTGGCGCGAACCGGCCGTCGGTCAAGCTCTGCTCGCTAATCTCGGTCTCGTCGTCGTGTCCGCCATCGTCCTGGCTACCAGCCTGCGACTGAGCCGATTATCTCGTAAACTTCAAGCTGCCATCTTTCTAGTTGGCCTAGTTGGTAACACTGTGTATCTTGGCATCCCGGTAGCAGCTGCCACCCTCCCTACTAACCAGCCATCACTCACTGCAGCGATTAGTACAGTCCAGCTCGTCGCTAGCATGGTCGTAGCCTTGATCGCGATCGAATGGATCTTCCTGGGTAGTCGGAACGCATCACGCATCACCGGCTCACTAATCCGCAACCCACTGATGATCGCCTTGGCTCTAGGGCTAATCCTCAGCTTCGTGCCGCTTCCTTCGAGTCTCAACACCTTCTTAAACCCTGCTCTAAAATTACTCGCGGTTACGGCTTCGCCCGTCGCACTGTTTGCACTTGGCGCTTTTCTGCATGGACATGCGCGACCTCGGCAGCTAGGCCTGATCTTGACCGCTAGTAGCATTAAGCTCATCGCGCTACCATTGCTTGCGCTCTTCCTGCTACCATTCTTAGGTATGCACACAGCCGGTCTGGCGCCTTCGGTTCTGTTGGCTGCCATGCCAACAGCCGTCACAGCGTTCGTGCTGGCCGAAACCTACAAGCTTGATCGACAATTCGCCGCCGCGGTAATGGTTGCAACCACCATAATTAGCTTGGTCACATTACCGCTCATTGCCCGCTTTATAGGCTAAGCGCTCGTGCTACAATAAATTGCGCCGTCATAACGACTAATTGACTTTTAGAGGAACTATGGACGAAACACCTACCGCAGCCGCCGAACCAAAGACAACCGGACAGCCAACTGAAACTCGTGCGACTATCGAAAGCATTCATCGCCTGATGCAAGAACTCGCCGAAACCCGCGAGAAGGTTCGCGGCCTGCGCGATCAACTGACCGACATCATGGAAAGCAATGAAGAATATCGGAAAGTCGCCGATGAGATCAAAGAGCTCACGAAAAAACGAGCCGAAGCCAAACGAGCTCTGGCAGATGATCATGATTATCAAGTGCTTTCAGCCGACCTTGATGACTATCGATTGAAGATCCGCGATCTATCGGATATCCTCTCGCAGCATCTAGTGCTCTATTACAATCAAACCCATCAAACTAAGATCGTTGATCAAGGCGGAGAAACCCGCAGTGTCATCCTTACCGCCAAGGTCGGCAAGACGGAAGCTTAAGTCAGCAAGCCTTCTGGCGCAACTTCCTGCCAGGTACCATTTATCCGACGAGAAAAGCTAACCCGCGCAACCGTATTTTCCGGATCATAGGTCTTCTGAACGCGCTGAGCCACACCGGCCCGAGCGTAATGGGTCTTCGTATCGAGTACAGCTGGCTGGACAGTCCGTTCGATACGGTAATCTTGTCCATCTTTAGTGAAACTAATCGTTTCAACTAAGCAGTGAAAATCCGGTGCGTCGTCAAGTGGCTCACGTCGCCGTGAGTGGTCATCAATACTGTATTTCTGGTCTACCAGATCAACGAGTTGCTCCCATGCCTGATCACTCACAGGCTAGTCGCTACCTTAATGATATCGTCTTGATCGATGCCATGATCTCCAGTCAGAGTATAAAAACTACCATGATTGACCCAGGCTGCCTGATTATTACCAAATACATAGATGGTCAAGCCGGCTGCTTGGAGGGCTGTGTAATCCGTCGTGTTTTTCAAGACATATTGCTCTAATACCGCCTGACTATCCCAGGTGGTCTTTTTCTCAGTGATGGTCAGCTTCTTGTCACCCTTTTCGACTGAATAGCTCAAGCTCCCATCAGCCATCTTGACCTCCTTGGGCTGACTCCAGCCAGTTGGTAAATATCCAGGCGCTGATGAATTCATCCCCGAACGCATGGCCGCTAGACGCAGAGCAAAGTTCGGATAATTCACCTGCCAGAGATAGGCGCCAAGCAATACAAGGGCTATGACCGTCATCACGACTGCCGCTGGCTTAGCCGGACCTTTCTTATCGGCCGGCTTAGCCACCGCTGAACCAACTTCATCTCCCAGGGCCAACTTGAGGGCATCTTCATGGCTCATCGTCACACCAGCCACAGTCGTCATGTTCGCAGGAGGAACTGCCCTGGATGCTGTGGTTTGCGTCGTGATAGGTGCCGGCGTCGGTGCTGACACTGCAGACTGGGCCGCAGTCGGTATCACCACATCATTCATCGGCCGAGGCGACGGAGCCGACGCCGATGGAGTCGGGCTTACCTTAACCTGAGCAAGTTCTGTAAACTGCCCATCGCTCAAGACCGGATCTTCTTTGCTATCGAGAGTCGGAATCTCAGACCCGACATCCTCCTTAAGACTCTCGAGGGGAGGCGACGAGGGCTGTGGGGTAGATGCCGTGATTGGCTCAGGGTTGGATACAGTGGGCATCGGTGCCGATTGAACCTGGGTGGACGCTTGAGTCGTACTCACTCCATCGGCAGGAGGAACCGGTGCGCTGGCTACGGTCGAACCTAAAGGAACTGTTACAGCTGCAGGAGTCGAGGTAGGCAGCGACACCGGTGAAGGAGCAGAAGCGGATGCGGCCGGAGGAGGTGCAGGGACTGTCGAGGACTGATTCATCACTGGGGCTGATACTGGAGCTGGAGCTGGAGGCACGACCGGTGCTGGCGGAGCGGTGGTCGGTGTGGAAGGAGCCATGGCTGCTGTTGGCGCAGGAGGGGTCGTTGCGGGAACCGATCCAGTCGCCGCAGCCAAGGCAGCAGCCACCGGATCTGCCTGTTCGGTCTCGACCTTCGTCGGTTCGGCTGGAGGTGGCGGCGCTTGACTAACGCCAACCTTTTGTAAATACGGCTCTTTTTCGGCCTGATTTACCGGCTCCCAAGGCGCACCACAATTGGCGCAAAACACCTTGCCGGCAATGACGACTCTGTCTTTTTCTTCACAATCTGGGCACTGACGCATTCACCCTCACTGCACATCTAAGTTATGCTTGACTCCATTATGCAAGCTGAAGCCATAAGCGTAAAGGGTTTAGCGCGACTTTTCTCTTCCTTCGCGATAGATTGCAACTAGAAAGCGCGGTATACTCGCCTGCCGCCGCCAACGTGATGGCTGCTGCCAGAGCCGCCACAGCCATTCAAAACCTATGGAACGTACCCATTTGGGTGCGCGCTTGAGTGGACCACCCAACTCATCGTAATCAAACGTTCCACCCTCGCCTACTAGTACCTTGGCGATTCGATCGCTGCGATGGCGCACGATAAATTCCTCTTGTCTGGGAAAGCCCATTGCTACGAATAGAAGGTCAAGCCGGTCTTTTTGTAGATCGGTGACAAGAGCCGACTCTGCATTTGAGTCAAAATACCCACTCTTAACATCAACCAACTGAAGTTTTGGAAACCGCTCCATTAATGCGACCTGAGTTTGGTCAGTCTCCGCAGGCCCGCCGAGGATTCCCACTCGCCAGCCTAGCTCTTCAGCTCGCTCTAATAGCTTTCGAGTAGCTGTCACCCCAGCTCCGCGCTCAGGGATCACGGCATTGCGCCATGCCGACCGCTGCACATCAATAATGAGTGAACGCAGCCATCGCCCAACACCGGTCGGTCCTGCAAGATAACTAGCCGCCCATTGCACTGCGACGCCATCTGCGACCACACGATCAGCTTGATTAAGCAGCTCGCTCACCCGCGGGTCCTTTTGAGCCGCAGCCAGAAATTCGACATAGGGCTTAAAAACGAGAAAACTTCCCTTCCCCTTAGCGATGTGTCGCTCAATTGCTGAGAGAAGTGCAGCTTGCTTGATGGGGTCAAACTCAACACCACTAATGGTCACGCGCTGCCTCATACGAGTTTTTCCACAGCCGCCCGAATGTCACTTGCAAAATGCGCTTCATCAAAACGCTTCGCTCGGCGATGTAGCTTGGCGACCGACCATTCCCGCACCTCAGCCGCTTCGATCGCTTTCCGAATGGCACCAGGTGTTAGCTCATCAAAAAATTCAGCCGTTACATGCTCAACCATCGTTTCGCTGACTCCACCACCTCGCAAAGCTATAACAGGAGTGCCGCAGCCAATTGCCTCGACCGGGGTGATACCGAAATCTTCCCTATTCGCAAACATAAAACCACTGGCTTGGCGCATCAGACGATACTTATCAGCATCACTAACCCGACCCAAAAAACGAATATTCGTCCGCCCACGTCCCAGCGCCTGCAAGGCCTCGCGCTCCGGGCCATCTCCCGCGATCAAAAGTGTGCGTTTGGTATCAAAGAAGGCTCGCATAATAGTATCGATATTTTTGTAGGCAGCCAGGACAGAGACCACCAAATACGTACCATCCTTATCGACAGCTGCGATCGGCGGAATCTCAACTGGAGGATAAATCACCTGTGCCTGTCGGTGATAAAATTTTGCAATTCGCTGCTGGACCGTACGACTATTGGCTACAAACGTTCGTCGCGAGTTCTGACTTTCATAGTAATCCCAAAGTCGGAGACTAGATGCTAAACGCGTGACCGCCAAGCGAACGAGTTGATTATCTGTACGTTCAGTGACCGATCGAGGCCAGTAATCCCACAACATACGAGCCGGAGTGTGGCAGTAAACTAGCATACGCGTTTTGCCATAAAGTGGGGCATTTTTGACCCAAGCTGTAGAAGAGGCTATGACGAGATCGTATCCCTTCGTCGGTAGGCCCTCCACGGCCCGACGAACAAAGGGCAATAACATTTGTGGCTGTGCCTTCAGGCGCCTTGGGAAGCGCTGCAAAAAACTCGTCCGAACATTTCGACCCGCTAATTGTTCGCCAAATTTTGCAGCATCATAAATCAGTGTAGCAACATCGGCTTGCGGGTAGAGCTCCAGTAAATGGTAAAGAACTCTCTCTGCGCCACCATCTTTTACATTGAGCCAATCATGCAGGATCAGAATACGCGAGTCATGATGTTGGCGCGACGTCATACATGCCTCCGTCGTGCCGTAACGATGCCAGCTGTAGCGAACAATAAGATTGCAAGTGTGGAATCCGCCAGTGAATGGAGAAATAAGCACGCGATGGCCACACCGGCAATCGTCGCCGCTACGCTGAGGTGCACCGGGCTGTGTGGCTTACGTCGGACCGCCTCAACCGCCACATGCACCAGAAATACCAACATAAGCATCAAGCCAATCAGCCCGAGCTCCACACCGATCTGCAGAAACCAATTCTCGGTAATCAGCGGGTTGGCACCATACTGACTAGCCGGCCCAGCCGTTCCAAAACCTAGGCCCAGTGGATGAGTACGTATCGTTTCATAGCCTTTGACGAGTGCATTAATGTGCCCGGCATCACCACCTACGATACCAGAACTATTGAGATCACCGCGTACTAAGTACCGACCAGCCTCGCTCATTGAGTTTGTGGTAAGGACATACCAAGTTGAAAAAGCAGCCACGGCTGCAGCCATACTCAGCCCCATCACCGCAAGCCAGCGCCAGCGCTTTGGCACCGCCAGCACAATCACCACCGCTGATGAGACCGCGTAGCCGAGCAGCGCACTTCTAGAGAAGGTAGTGATACAGGCGAGTAAACATAGTACAAAAACGATTGCTGCCCCGATTCTGGCTCGTCTATCACGCAGCATAACCGCACACGCTAGTGCTAAGCTGCCCGGCAAGATGAGATAGGTGCCAAGCTGGTTCGGGCCACCGAGGGTGGCAAACGAACGCGCGAAGGGAAAGCCAGGGTGGACCGGTTGGTATGGCATGATCGTGTCGGCCGAGTAGCCTAGTCTCGTCAACAGAGACGTCGGTATAACGAAAAACTGCCACAGAGCCAAGCCAGCTACAATCGCAGCTGGGGCTAACAGCAGCCAGGCCAGCCGTTTATCACTAAATCGTGAAGCTACTACCTGCACTGCAAGAAACAATAACAGCGGGAACGCCGTCGTCTTCACACCCACCCAAAAATCTAAGCCAAACCTAGCTGCCAACAGGTTTGCAACCAGGCCACAGACGAGCATAGCGATGATTAACCAGCTATCGGGGCTCAGATATGAACGCAAACGATGGCGCGAGAATGCCACAAAACCGGTTGCCAACAGCAGAAGTATGATCACCATCTCTTTCCAGAGAGCGACATACTCACGATGACCAACAGCGCCTGCTAGCCCGATCACCAACACGGCATGAAATGGCATCAGGAGATAGAGTGCGCTTACGCCAAGATCAGCCGCGCGAAGACTCAGCTGTTGCCAGCGGCTGCGAGTATGATGCAGAGCAGCAATATTCATCGGTATCTGTATTGTAGCAAGTTTGGCCGTTTAGCGGTTTGAGATCACACTGCGGACGTAGTCATCTAGGTTTTCAAGAGCTATCCCAGTACCGCGCGCTACACAGAGCATGGGCTCGTCGGCGACGTAGGCTGGTACACCAGTTACCTTTGTCATGAGCTTATCGATATTGCGCAACTGACTTCCTCCACCTGTCATGACCATGCCGCGATCAATAATATCACTCGAGAGTTCAGGAGGCGTCTGCTCGAGTACCGCCTTCACCGCGCCAATAATCCCATCCAGCTCATCTGTAATCGCCTGAGTTACTTCATCCGAATCTAGTTTTATCGTCTTCGGCAGCCCAGCTATCATGTCGCGTCCACGAATCTGCATCGTCATAGGTACCTCGAGCGGCAGCGCCGAACCAATCTCTTTCTTGATCTCTTCAGCAGTTTGGTCGCCAATGATAAGCCCATATTTACGACGGATGTAGTCTGCGATAGCCATATCGATCTTATTACCACCAATGCGCACAGAGTTCTGCGCCACGATACCACCGAGCGAGAGAATCGCCACCTCGGTCGTCCCGCCGCCGATATCAACGATCAGATTACCAGCCGGGGCCGCAATCGGTACACCAGCGCCAATAGCAGCAGCCACCGGCTCACGAATGATGTGCGCCTTTTTTGCACCAGCTGCTAAAGCAGCATCGATTACAGCCCGCCGTTCAGTCGATGTGACGCCGGCAGGCACAGAAATCATAAGCTCCGGACGGCTCAGTCGCAGCGTACCCGATACCTTATCGATAAAATGTTTGAGCATTGCTTGGGTGATGCGATAATCAGCAATCACACCATCTTTCAGTGGCCGATTCGCCGTTATAACGTCGGGGGTGCGACCCAACATTTCCTTGGCTTCATTACCAATCGCAACAATCCGGTTATCATCCACAGAAACCGCCACGACACTTGGCTCATTGGCCACGATGCCCTTTTTTGGTACATATACCAAGATATTTGCCGTACCGAGATCAATGGCTATCCGTCGCTTTATCATCGCTCACATTTCATAACCTTGCTATTGTAGCGAAAAATGCTCTCGTTCTCCATATGCAAGGGTCAGGCCAAGTCTGCCGAAAACCTCCTCTTTCTGGTATAATTCCAGGGCAAATTACTATGAAGATCTCGAAGCGAACGCGCGATTTTTTGGCCTACCTCATCGGCGGTACGGTCGTTTTATTTGGGACACTACTGCTGATCGCTATGGCGACCGGATGGACATACGACCTCCGCACCGGTGAACTGCGTGAAACTGGCCTCGTCCTGATGGGAAGTGAGCCAGCAGGTGCTGATATCAGTGTCAATGATGCTCCTTTTAAGCAGCGCACTAATTACCGCTGGAGTAATGTCGTACCTGGTTCGTATCGACTGCAATATACCAAAAATGGCTATCGCCCATGGAGCAGCCTAGTCACAGTCGAGCCAGCAGAAGTAACTTTCGCCGATTATGCATGGCTACTGCCAAACGAGATACCCACTAAACGCAGATACAGCAATCTCCAGATAACCACAGCAGCTCAAACCAAAGATCGACGCCGTTTTGTGTTTGTGGACCAGCCTACTGCGACAGCTACTGATCCAACTCCACAACCGCGCCTCTTGACCAGCACTGATCTGACACGCCCGCCGGCAGTACTCTACACACCAGCTCTACCGACCCCTGATAAGCCACGCCGAGTCGCCAACTTCGACTCGCTGAGTTTTTCAGATGACAACAGTAGCCTTCTCGTGCGTGCCACCTACTCAACTGGTGAGGCTGAATGGCTGATTATGCCGGACGCCCCCAGCGATACCCCACGCGTCACCAATCTCACTACTGAGTTACTGATCAATCCTAGCTGGCTCAGTTGGGGTCCCCGCGGTAATAATGACCTATATTATCTTGAAAAAGGTAGCTTACGTCGGATTCAGATCAGTCAAAAAGCAATCTCAGAGAGTCTTGCCGACTCGGTCATCGCTGCTAAATGGTCCAATGAATGGCTCAGCTATATCACCGACTCAACGGCTCCCGCCGAACGCACTGTCTATGTACGTACTGCCGACCAGCCAGTCGCTGATAAGGTCGGCACTGTGCCGAGAAGCGCCACGTACCAGCTCACCTACTTCCGTACGACGAATAATGATTTCATGGCAGTGCTACCTAACGACACAAAAGAGCTTATCATCTTTAGTAATGTGCTCCGTAACAGCGATCAGCGAGTAAAAAGCATCAGCGCGCGCGATGTCACCACCTTCACCGTCAGCCCCAATGGCCAATACCTCGTTCATAATAGTCGAGGTGTCTTAGCAACAATCGACTTCGAAAGATTCAAGCGCTATCGCTCAACAACAGCACTTGCCGGACTCACAAATTGGTCGTGGATGAATGATCAACACCTTGCGATGTCTATCAATGGTACGCTTCGACTCAGTGATTTTGATGGACAAAATAACGAAATCATAGCCCAAAATTTTGCCACCAATAGCCCTATCCTTTTCTCAGATAATA
This sequence comes from uncultured Candidatus Saccharibacteria bacterium, assembly GCA_964504625.1. Classification (GTDB taxonomy): domain Bacteria; phylum Patescibacteriota; class Saccharimonadia; order CAILAD01; genus CAZDEK01. The sequence goes on along the minus strand of CAZDEK010000004.1, from coordinate 209 downwards.
AGTCCCTGCTTGGCTTTGTAACAACACCAGCTGAGACACCGAGCACCCCTCCTGGTCGCTCACTCTAGCACTTCTTTTTAGTTCCCGACAAACAGTTTGAATAATACGCGATCGGTACCCCTACATGCCGAATACCCATATTCTCACTCTAAGAGAGCAAGCATTTTAATCCCAGAAGGTGGAGTACCTGGTAGTGGTTCGGCGTTGTC
>CAZDEK010000003.1:0-26433 GCA_964504625.1 uncultured Candidatus Saccharibacteria bacterium | reverse complement strand
CTGATGCGATTCTCAAGGCTAGCCTATCGGTCGATGGGGAGATCTCTGTAGAGCTCATCGCCGAACTCACTGACTTGGTTGTAGATAACGCAATCGCGCTTCATGCCGACTCTATGCCAGATGTGGAGAGCATTCAGGATCTGGTCGAACAAGAACTCATGCGGGCCGGTTACTATCAGACTGCGCGTAGCTTTATTGTTTATCGAGAAGAACATAAGAAGCTTCGCCAAGCTGAGCAGAACGAACAGGTCGCCAAGCTCGAGGGCTCAGGGCTCAATGTCCAGACCGCTGACGGTATGGAGAAATTTAATCCAGCCAAGCTGAAGAAGACTATTCTCCGTTTTACCCATGACCTCAATGGCGTCGATGCTGACGCAGTCCTAGAGGCTGTGAAAAGCAACCTCTATGACGGCATTACTGTTGATGAGCTTTTCGAGGCTATCGTCCTAGTGGCGCGAAGCTTCATCGAACGAGATTCCGACTACACAAAATTTGCCGCTCGCCTACTCCTCCATAAAATCCATCAAGAGGTAGCTGGTGAATCTGATGAGAAAGCGATACCATCCGCCTATCGACAAACCTTTAAAAACAATATGCAGCGAGCCGTCAAGGAAAAACGCCTGCAAAAAGAGATTCTGGATTTCAATCTCGATGAGTTAGCTGAATATATGGATTTAGATCGCGATCTGCTTTTTGACTACATGGGCCTTCAAGTACTCTATGATCGCTACTTCCTGCGAGCTGCCGGCAATGAAGATATCATTCTCGAAACACCGCAAGCATTCTGGATGCGTGTCGCTATGGGCATGGCAATGAACGAAGATAAGAAAGAAAAAAATGACTGGGCTAAAAAATTCTATGACATTATGTCGACCCACCGTTATGTGCCATCTACGCCTACTCTCTTTCACTCAGGTACCACCTACCCTCAATTATCATCATGCTACCTTAATACCGTTGATGATAATCTTGAGAACATCTTCAAGCTCTTCTCTGATAATGCCCAGCTATCAAAATATTCTGGCGGCATCGGTAGCGATTACACCAATATTCGTGCTACCGGTTCTCTCATCAAGTCAACTAATGTTAGCTCGCAAGGAGTGGTGCCTTTTTTGAAGATCGCAAATGATGTCACGGTGGCGATTAATCGTTCGGGTAAGCGACGTGGTGCTACATGTGCCTATCTCGAAACCTGGCACATGGACATCGAAGAATTCTTGGAGCTGCGTAAAAACACCGGTGATGATCGTCGCCGCACGCATGATATGGATACCGCTAACTGGATTCCCGATCTCTTTATGAAGCGTGTCCAGGAGGGTGCCATGTGGACCTTATTCTCACCAGATGAGACACCTGACCTACATGATCTCTATGGTCGCAAATTTGAGGAAGCTTATGAACGATACGAGCAGCTCGCTGATCGCGGGAAGATCGAAAATTGGAAGCGCATACCTGCAGTAGATCTCTGGCGCAAGATGCTTACGATGCTCTTTGAGACTGGCCATCCCTGGATTACTTTCAAAGATCCTTCAAATGTCCGTTCCCCCCAAGATCATGTTGGTGTGGTACACAGCTCAAATCTCTGCACGGAGATCACGCTGAATACTTCGACCGAAGAAACCGCGGTATGTAATCTCGGCTCGGTGAATCTTGGTCTTCATGTCAAAGGCGAAGTGCTTGACCACGATAAAATCCGAGAAACCGTGACTCTCGCCATGCGCATGCTCGATAACGTCATTGACCTGAACTACTATCCGACTAAAGAGGCCAAACACAGTAATATGCTGCATCGTCCAGTCGGTCTCGGCATCATGGGTTTTCAGGATGCTCTCTACCAGCTTGATATCGACTTTGCATCAGAGGCAGCGGTTGAATTTGCCGATGTCTCGATGGAGCTTATCTCCTACTACGCTATCTCGGCATCATCAGATCTAGCGAAAGAGCGTGGCACTTACAAGAGCTACAAGGGCAGTAAATGGGATCGTGGCATTTTCCCAGTCGATACACTTGATCTGCTCGAGGCCGAACGTGGCCAGAAAATTGATGTCGCTCGTACTCGTCGACTGAATTGGAAGCCGATCTATGACAAGGTCAAGAAGCAAGGGATGCGCAATTCAAACACCATGGCAATCGCGCCAACAGCCACTATCTCAAACATTGTGGGTTGCTACCCCTGCATAGAGCCAATCTTTAAAAATCTGTATGTCAAAGCCAATATGTCTGGTGACTTTACCGTTATCAACCCATACCTCGTTGAAGACTTGAAAGCCCATGATCTATGGAACGAAGATATGATCAATAAGCTCAAGTTTTATGATGGCAGCGTGCAACAGATCTCTGAAATACCAATCAACATTCGTAACAAATACAAAGAAGTTTTTGAAATACCAGCAGAGTGGCTAGTGCGAACTGCCGCCTATCGAGGGAAGTGGATCGACCAAAGCCAAAGCTTGAATATATTTATGCGCGGCACCAATGGTAAAATGCTGGCTGATACATACAGCTATGCCTGGCGTCTGGGACTCAAGACCACCTACTATCTCCGCTCGCTTGCAGCCAGTCAAGTCGAAAAGTCGACTGTTGATACGGCAGCCTTTGGTGACACGCATACACGCGACTTTGCTGTATCGAGTGGTGTCATGTCGATGCATAGCGCATCGATGCTCCATGATGGAGGTGTCGCAACCGCTACCCAAACCACCACTCAAACGATGATCTCAAACGGCCAAGAAACACTCAAAGTCTGCTCGATCCTCGATCCTGACTGTGAAGCCTGCCAATAATCTGTGATTCGGAGGAACTATGTCTATAACGAAAACTCGCCAACGACCCGACATTAATGCTCGCCGCATCATTAATGGAGCTGATGCTGATGTTATCCAGCTCCACCCTATGAAGCACACCTTTGCTTGGGAAGCCTATAATGCCGGCAATGCCAATCACTGGCTCCCCACTGAAATCACCATGATGGGAGATATCGAACAACTGCGCAATGGTCGCCTAACCAATGATGAGATTAAGGCTCTCAAGACCGTGCTTGGCTTCTTTACTACGGCAGATTCAATCGCTGCTAATAATGTAGTGTTAGCCATGTATAAACATATCTCAAGCCCAGAATGCCGTATGTATCTCTTGCGTCAAGCCTATGAAGAAGCAATTCACACCCAGGCTTATCAATATATCGTTGAATCCCTCGGTCTTGATGGGGGTGAGATCTTTAACATGTATCGTGAAGTTGATGCTATTTACTCCAAGGCTGAATTCATTTTGAGCTTCAATGAGGGCATTTTTAATCCCGAATTCAAAACCGGTACCTTTGTGTCAGATCAAAAATTCTTAGAGAATCTATGCGTCTTCTCGCTGATCCTAGAGGGCATCTTCTTCTATAGCTCATTCGCCGTCATGTTCGGTTTCCAGCGTCAGAATAAAATGGTTGGTGCAGCTGAACAGATCCAATACATTATGCGCGACGAAACTCAGCATCTTAACTTTGGAATTAAGCTAATCAATACCATCAAAGAAGAACAGCCTGAGCTGTGGACGCCAGCCTTCCAGCAGCGCATTATCGATCTAGTGCGTACGGCTGCTAAGCTCGAGTACACGTTTGCGGCCGAAGTGTTTCCACGTGGGATATTTGGTATGAATGCTGATGGCTTCAAACAATACATCGAGCACATTGCCGACCGTCGTCTCCAGCGCGTTGGTTTGCCGGCGCAATTTACTGTCGATAACCCATTCCCTTGGATGAGCGAGGCAATTGATCTCACCAAAGAAAAGAATTTCTTTGAGACGCGCGTGACTGAGTATCAGACTGGTGGGACTCTCAACTGGGATTAAAACTTGACGGATAAAGCCTATGCTATACTGTGAGCAAGAGAGCTCGCAAATCAGCTATGGTAAAAAATTCAAAACCACTCCCAAAAACCAGCTCAATCAGCCCTGACGACTCTACCACTCAAATGGTTGCTACCAGTAATCGATCACTTCCCCCTCGATCGCATCGGGGTGATTCGCTCGTGCCAACCACACATCCTGCAAGTCAGTCTAACCCACGTTGGTGGCGCACTAAGCGAGGCAAAATAACCCTGGCGATCATTGGATGTGTGGTCATTATCGCTATAGGAGGCACAGCATATGCCCTGACGCGTAAAAAGCCTGTACAGCGAGTAGAATTACCAGCTGTCAAATCTACGCCGACAGAAAGTCCAGTAGTAAAAACAACCAAACCCAGCGCTCTCACTGGTGTTGAAGTTGAGCCGACACGGGCTGATCAGCCCGTCGTTGCTTCTATTGTCGAGAATCTGGCACCAAATGCCCGACCGCAATCTGGACTCTCATCAGCGGGGGTTGTCTATGAGGCATTATCAGAAGGTGGTATCACTCGCTATCTTGCCCTCTGGCAGGTCGATATTCCACCCGATATTGGGCCCGTGCGCAGTCTACGTCCGGTGTTTTATGATATGGCGATGGAATATGGCGCACCGGTAGCTCACGCTGGAGGCTCGTCCGATGGACTGGCGCTAGCCCGCAGTGGTAAGGGCTTCAAAGATCTTGATCAGTTTTATAATGGTAATTGGTTTCGCCGCATTTCGAGTCGTCAAAGTCCACACAATCTCTATATATATGGGCCGAAACTCGTGGAGCTGGCAACCACCAAGGGCTGGGGTGCCGCTCCGACATTTGCTCCTTGGACACGCAAAGATGACGCCAAGTCAGCTACCCCGAATGCTAGTGTCATCACCATCAATTTCTCAGGCGCTGATTATCGTGTTGTCTTTCGCTATGATCCTGCAACCAACTCCTACTTGCGCGAGGTTGGCGGTAAGGCCGATACAGATGCAGCGGCAGGTGGTAAACAGATAAATCCAAAGACAGTGATACTGCTCTATGCCTCAGTTGCAGCTGGTACTCAGCCTAATGGCAAGCCAAAAACTGATATCAACGTCATCGGTAGCGGTAAGGGCGTGGTTTTTCAAGATGGAGTGGCTACACCAGTAGCGTGGACGAAAACCTCTGAATCGAGCCGACTCAAATTAACTGATTCGAACGGGACCGATGTGCAACTCAATCGCGGTCAGAGCTGGGTTTCAATCGCCCCAGCCAACCTTCCGGCAACCTGGCAATAATATAAAACTCCCGGCTTAAATAAACCGAGAGTTTTATACGTGATTAGCGGACGCGGTGCTTGATAGCGTAGAGCATTCCCCAGGCCACAAGGCCAGCAGCTAGAGCTGCAGCCACGGTCACTACCCAGCTGTTGGTAGCACCGGTTACGGGCAAGGTTGCACCGGTCGCCAAGGCCACAGTAGTAGGCACCGTAGCGCCGCCTTTACCGTAGGTCATTGATGACTCCTTCTCTGTAATACGACAGAGGTTAACGATTCACTTTGTATGTACACACAAAACGAGGGCTGGTCCGGATGCATTACGCATCTCAAGATTCACCCTCGTTTTATAGCCCTTATGATACCTTATTTTAGTATATTTGTCAACTGTTTTGTTGACAGAAAATATTGACTCAAGTACCATGAGCAATATAACAGGGGGTGAGTGTGCGGCCAAAAAACTGGAAGGCTCTGGGAGCAGCTTGGCTGATCGCCGCTGTATATGTGTCGGGTGGCATGCTCATCAGCGGTACGTTTGTATCTACTGCCTGGTTAGCAGCAGCCCGGACAAGGGTAAAAATCGAGCCGACTGCTAAGCCTGCTCTTTCACAGACTACTCCCACGCCAACAACAAGCGCTTCGGCAGCCATATCCACATCAACAAAGCCACCAGCGGCACCACCTGCTGGGGTTCGTGCTAATCCGTTTGCTGGTGAGAAGCTGTTTATTGACCCTGATTCTCCAGCCGCACAGCAGGCCTCAGCTTGGGCAACCACACGACCGAGTGATGCAGCTTTGATGCGGAAAATAGCCACCCAGCCAGTTGCAACCTGGTTGGGTGATTGGTATGGCAATGTTGGTCAAGCAACGCGAGACTGGCTCAATCAAATGAAGGCCGCAAATTCTCTTCCTGTCTTTGTGCTCTACAATATACCCAACCGTGACTGTGGCAGTTATTCGGCCGGTGGTGCTAGCTCAGCTGATGCATATCGCAACTGGGTCAAGGCAATCGCCGATGCCTCCAGTGGTCGCAAAGCCGTCTTTATTCTGGAGCCTGACGCATTAGCTGGCTGGGACTGCCTGAGTGCAGCTCAGCGTTCAGAGCGAGCTAGCTTGCTTCGTTATGCCGTTGAAACTCTCGGAGCACCAACCAATCATTATGTCTACCTCGATGCCGGTAATGCGCGCTGGCAGTCACCCGAAACGATTGCTGGAAGAGTGCGAGAGATCGGTACGGCCAAGCTCCAAGGTGTGGCGCTGAATGTATCGAATTTTCTTACTACTGCAGAATCAAAAAGCTACGGCCAGCGGCTCAGTAGCCTGACCGGTGGTTTGCATGTAGTAATTGACACGAGTCGGAATGGTCAAGGTCCTATGCCTGATCTGTCATGGTGTAATCCACCGAATCGTGGCCTTGGGGCGCCTCCGAGTGCTCAAGGCGGTACAATCGATGCCCTACTCTGGATAAAATATCCTGGTGAATCAGACGGGGCCTGCAATGGCGGGCCTGAATCTGGCGAGTGGTGGCCCGATTACGCACTTGGCTTAGCTCAGCGAGCAGCGTTTTGAACTAACGTTGAGGGTAGGTTTCGACGAGTGCATCCGCATAGGTAGCGATATGAATGCCACTGTCTTTCAAGGCCTTCATGTGTGCCTCAAGAATAGCCCCATCGACTGAGTATGATCCCCCATCTTCGACTTGGTGGTATACCAAGACCAGCCAAAGATTATGCTTTTGAGCGTAGTCTGCCCAGGCGCGAATCTCTTCTGGCTTAGTGTTCACTTCAACGTTTTGAACCCGTACCTGATAACGATCATACCCTGGTGCGTTAAAGCCGGTATCAGTCGTGCGATGGCTTTGATAGCACAGGCCGATGCGCTGATTCACTGCGTCCGTATAATCCCCATAAGGAGTCGCGAGATTATTTCCAGCGCCATATTTCTGACGCAGGATCAACTTACTACCTGCGATTTCTTTGGTGAGTTGCTCATTGCCGAGTACGGTCATTTTCTGATGACTAAAGCTATGGCTATCTATTTGCTGACCAGCCTTTTGCATAGCTCGAATCTGTGCTTCGGTCATGTACGCTTTACCATCGTAACCTGCGACAACGAACTGCGTTGTAGGTACATTGTATTTCTGAAATACCGGCAAACCGCCGGTATAGATCGAAGCCCAACCATCATCGAAGGTAACACTGGCGATACCCCGACGAAAGGCCGGTGCTGGCAGGGTGCCGACACGATAATTACCACTTTCGATCCAGCCCTTTTGATCAAGCACAAAAGCGACTTGAAGCTGACGGGTATGCTCTGGGGTAACGAACTGCCCACGAGTGAGCTTCCATGCGCCGTTTGTGCTGACGAGCCGGCCTAAGTTGAGGTAGCGTACGTCCCCATCATTGTCGGTAATCGCCGCTACAACATCACCAGTTTGATTCGATCGGTAACGAAATGAGTAGTTAACGAGTTGGTTTTCACTACTTTCGATTGGCTGCATGAGCCACTTCGAATCACCCGAGGCATACTGCGTGATCTCGACACGACCCGCCTTCCAGCTAGATGAGGCCCCAGTAACCACACTGAGGCTTGCGGTATTGTCACCATAACGATCAGGTTGCCATCCTGGTGCACTAGAAGTTTCAGTGGTCACAAAATCACCATTAACTACCAGATTCTCACTAACGATTGACTGCCAATTTAGAACTGATTCTTGTCTAGCGAGATTTGTCGTGAGTGGCTGAGTCAAAGGATTGCCCAAGGTCAGCACCTCGAAGTTTGCATCTTGCGATGAGCAAGATGCGGTAGAGGCAAGCTCGGCTGCAGTTAGTTGCGGCTTATAGGTAGCGTCCTTAATGGCTGCCCCTACTGGCAGGAGATGCCAGAGTAGAAATCCAGCTGCTATCGAATAGAACACCCAATTCAGCAAACGGCGCTTACGTGTCATGATGTCGCCTCTTTCGTAATGGCATAGCGGCGACCTTCAGTTGCCCAACCACGCGGCCCTACTCGATAGCGTCGCATAATCACCACTTCAAAGAAGGCAACCACGTACAGAACCATATTGGTGAGACGCAAGAGATAGAAGAGCGGAAAAGCGTGGATAACGGCAGCTCGCTTGTGCACCCCGGCCGCCATGAGCGTAGCTGCGAAGAAGACTCCTAGGTCGATGAGAAATGTCAGTGCAATAGCGTAGGCTCCACGACCACTGAGTATCAGAATCGGCAGCAACACAAGCAGGTTGAAGTAGTACGCAAACATTTCGAGGATCTGATACCCCAGATACATATCAATGCGTTGCATTCGACGGCCAATTTTGCGATCGAGCACACCCTGCCAAAAACCTCGATACCAGCGAGTCACCTGCTTCACATAATCACGCCAATCCTTGGGGTCCTGCGTTAGTGTTTTGGCGGTAGGTATAAAAGCGATTTTACCAAGCTTCTGACGGTGTATCTGGAGGGTAATATCGAAATCTTCTGTCAGGTTATGAGTCGAAAAATCGAGATACTTGAGTATGTCAGTCCGAAAACAGCTAGTCGGACCAGGCATTACCGGAATAACGCCGAGCATGTGCTGGATACGTCGCATGACTTCCTGGCCAAAGGTATATTCATAGGCTCGGTACTGTGATATCCAGCCGCCATTGAGTGACTTTACGTAACCAGTTGCAGCCACGTATTTTGTGACATCAAGATGTTTCTTAAACTCTTGAAAATATTTACTTTCGAAGACCGAGTCGGCATCAGCGATGTGCAGCCACTCATAACGGCTAATGATACGAAAGCGGCGTATTGCTTTCTTGAGCGCTAAAGCCTTACCAGACCGCTTGACTGAATGGACGTTCGACTTTGTTAGTATGGCTCGAGCTTTCAGAGCCGTGTCGTCGCTCGAGTTATCATCAACCACATAGATGTCCTCTACAGCCATACCGGCCCTCAAGGCCGAACGGATGGTGGCTTCAATCACCACCCCTTCATTATGGGCTGGTATCAGCAGTGCCAACTGGCGCTTAGGCGCCTTAAAAGTATGTATCACCATAAGTATTATGTAACGTCAATAATTTAGGAGCTGATTATACTAAAACATTAGTATTTTGTCAATATATTTCTAGATAGAGCCATAAGCGGAATGGTATACTGAGCCCAGTATGTCTTCTTTTCAAAAGCGAGCTGGTTTTACACTCATAGAGCAAGTGGTAGCTGCCACCGTATTACTCGTGATGTTTGTAGCCGTAACCCAAGCTTTCATCACTATTGGTACCATTAATAATCGTGCCAATGCCCAGACCCAAGCAGTTGAGCTCATGCAGCAAAAACTTGAGACTGTCCGCAATACACCCTATGCCAATCTCTCGATAGGTACGACAGATTTCTCAACTGAGCTTAATGCCTTTCCGGCGCTGAAAGCTCCCCGTACTGCCAACCTAATAGTTACCGAAGTTACTCCCGGTACCCTGAAGCGGGTCGATATTACTATCACCTACACCCAATCAGGCATACAAAAGAAAGTTGGCACCAGCACGTTAGTTGGTCTGAGGGGGCTCAATCGATGAAGCACCGGGCTGGCGTGACGCTCATGGAATTAATTATTAGTATTGCTATTTCGAGTCTGCTGATCCTGGTATTGTTCCAAGTTATTACCGCTGCCTATGCTAACTGGCGTCGCGAGAATACAAAGACACAACTGCAAACGAATACAAAAATTGCTGTCGAAACTGTTGCTCAAGTCATCAGATCTGCAAAATCAGTCGAACCAAAAAACTCCCAGCCAGATCCCAACCCACCCACAGTTGGCGACCCCTACTCCTGGACTGGCGTGACAGGATCCGGTGCGACACTCATCTTAGCTGTCCCGGCGCGAGATCGAGATAATAACTTGCTCTATATCGACTCTACCCACACTTCGCTCTATACCAATAATGTGATCTTTTATCTCGATCCGGCGAGTAAAATCCTCTATCGTCGGACGATTGCAAACCAGACCGCCCCGAACAATGCCGCTGTCACCACCTGTCCTCCCGCGCGTGCGACCCCCAGCTGTCCGGCTGATTCTAAAGTCGTCGAGGACGTAGCAAACCTGACCACCACCTACTTAGATGCGAGTGGCAACACCGTTACAAGCCCTAGTGGCACCGAAGCTATCCGTTATAATTTGTCTCAAACGCGAGTAATCGGCTCAAATACCTATCAGTCTAACTATGGCACCACAGCCACATTGAGGAATAAATAATGCATCACCATCCACGCAAAGGCTTTACACTGCTTATTACCCTTGTGTTAGGTGTCACTTTTATTGTTGTCGGCCTCGCGATCACGCAGTCGGCTATCGCTAACTATAACTTCGTCCGTCGTGACTATAATTCGCTCAATGCACTATCAAGTGCTGAAGCAGGAGCAGATGCAGCGATTGCAAGCTTGAATGCAAATGCGACATATAAGGGTACATCTGTGACGTGCCCACTCCCCAACAATCCGGCCGGCTCTGTTGAGCTCTATAATGACGCAATCAAAGGACGTGCGGTCTACGATACGTGTATCCAAGATGGTAGCTTATCAAATGAAAAGATACTCTACGCGCGCGCACGACTATATCGGCCAGCCACCAGCACCACTCCAACCTCGACCCGCACAGTAAAAGTGACACTGATCGGCTCATCGACGAGCGGCAATTATTCTGTACAAACGGGACCGGGTGGTCTCATCCTCTCGAATTCGGCGCAGATCTCTAATGGCGCTGTCTATATCGGTGGAAAAATCACGATGAGTAATACAGCACAAATTGGCTCACCTTCGAATCCAGTGAACACATGGGCCGCTTATTATACTTGCCCAACACCCGCTACAGCAGCTTATCCTATCCTCTGTACGACGGGTGAACCAATTTCGATCTCCAATCAGGCAAAGATTTATGGGGAAGTCCGCGCCAACAATCAATCCACCACATCTGGCATGAGTAACCCCGGGCTCGTGGCTTCAAGCGGTGTGGCCCCCGTAAGTTTGCCTGACTATGATCGAACCGCGCAGAAAAATGCCGTCACTGCCACACTCAGTGGTAGTCAAGCATCATGTTCAGGCAATCAATCCGTCATCTGGCCAGCTAATGTGAAAATCACCGGTAACGTCACGCTGAGCAATAATTGCCAAGTCACTATGTATGGCAACGTCTGGATTACCGGCACATTGTCGTTCTCGAATCGATCAGTACTCAAGCTTGATAACTCAATCTCATCTCAGCCGACTATTATGATTGATGGCGCAGGTGGATTTACCCTCTCAAATCAATCAACTATTAGCGCTACAGCAGCCGGGATCGGTCCGCAAATTATTACCTTTTGGGCTAATTCTGCTTGTTCTCCAGACTGTGTGAATCTGACCGGGACCGGTCTCGCGAACTCGCAAAACACCACTACTATCAATATCGCCAATCAAGGCTTAGGGGCGGCAGTCAGCTTTTATGCTCGCTGGTCAAAGGTGGCAATTAGTAACAGCGGGACGGTTAACAAGATCATCGGTCAGACAGTCGAGCTGGCCAACACAGGCGCGATTAGTTTCGGACTGGGTGGTTCGACAACAGGTGGAGCAACCGTCTGGACGGTTCAATATTACGATCGCCAGCAATAGCCTAAGTGAAGAGGTTTACGGCTGCAGCAAGTCGACGCCTCGTCTCAGCAATCCCGAGAACTGCGATTGTCTCAAACAGGCCCGGCGCTTGCGTACGGCCCGTGATGGCAATACGGATACTACTGAAAAAATCACCAGGCTTGGCAGCCAGCTCTTGGGCTCGATCACGCAAACGCGCTTCGATATCAGCTTCGTCATCACTACTGCCATTAAGCGCCTTCAACGCTTCCGCCAGATAATCGTGTACGGTGCGAGCTTCAAGCTTCTTTGCAAGCAGCTCCCGCATATGAGGATCCGCTGTAGGAGCTTTTATAAAGAAATCGACAAGACTCGGCAGCTCACTAAAGAACTTTATTCGCTCTCGCTCTAAGCGCACTGCAGCAGGGGCAGGTGCTCGCGCGGGTAGACCGGCGGTTTCGAGCGCAGCCAAGGCTCGCTTCTCATATGCATCTTCAGTCATGACTTCACGGATGTAGCGCCCATTGAGCCAATTTAAGCGTTCGAGATCAAACTTCGCTGGACTCTTCTGAACTCGCTCGAGTGAGAACTTTTCGATGAGTTCGGGCAGACGGAAGAGCTCTTGTTCCGTTCCGTCATTCCAGCCGAGCAGGGCCAGAAAGTTCAGTAGCGCCTCTGGCTCATAGCCTTTATCTCGATACTGCAAGGCGTCGGTATCTCCATGCCGTTTCGACAGCTTTGCACCGTCATTTCCTAAAATCACAGGCAAATGAGCCCATACTGGCCTCCGATAGCCCATAGCGTCATAGAGCAAGGCATGCTTCGGCGTCGAGCTAATGAACTCGTCGCCCCGCATAATGTGAGAAATGCGCATCAGATGATCATCAACAATATTCGCGAAATTATAGGTCGGAAAGCCGTCCGCTTTCATAATGATCATATCGTCGAGTGTATCCACGGCTACAGTGAACTCCCCTCGCACAGCGTCAGCCCATTTCACTTCATGGATACCGAGCTTTTCAGCTACAGCTACAATGTCGAGGCGAACCGGATGCGTAGCCTTGCCTTCTCCGGCCGGCTCCATGACGCGTCGGTATACAAAAGGCTTCTTTGCCGAAATTGCAGCTTCACGCTTGCGAGCAAAGTCGTCTGGCGTGATTACACTTCGGTATGCGAGACCTTCGGCGATAAGCTGTTCGGCAATCTCGGCATATTTTGGCAGTCTTTCTGACTGAATGTAGGGTCCAGCGTCTCCAGTGTGCTCCCCCTGCCAGATACCTTCGTCGGGATGCAAACCAAGCCAATCGAGAACACTTTCGATTTGCCGTATGCCTTCTGGCACAAACCGCTCCCGGTCAGTATCCTCTAGCCGCAAGATAAACGTACCGCCCTGCTGTTTTGCAAAGAGATAGTTGAAGAGAGCCGTTCGCACGCCACCGATGTGGAGAAAACCAGTCGGCGACGGACAAAACCTCACCCGCACATCTGTCGTTTTCATACCGTCTAGTATACCAGGCTAGTGAGAGTGTTCGTGCATCCAGTCGGTGACGATTGGAACCGTCTTGAGCGGTTGGATTTTCGGCCAATGTGCCTCAATGGTCAGATCTGGCCCAATGAGGACGGCCGAACGAATGATACCCATGAATTTTCGCCCATACATATTACGCTCACCCCACGCTCCGTAGGCTTCAATCATCTGCTTGTCAGGATCTGATAGCACTGGAAATGGCAGGTTATACTTATCGGCAAACTTTTTATGACTCTCAACACTATCGCCCGAAACACCTATCACATTCACACCTAGCTCGCGAAGATCTTCTAGATTGTCACGTAAGGCACAAGCTTGGGCGGTGCAACCAGGTGTGTCATCTTTAGGGTAAAAATAGATCAATGTATGATGACCTGCCAGATCGGCAAGACTATGCTCTTTGGCAAGCTGATCACGCAGCTGAAAGTCTGGTGCGGCACTACCTACTTGCATGCTCGTTCTCCTTTATCTGGTTCTAGTATAGCAAATTGCGGGACGTAACCTCAGCACTCTCCATTCCGCTGGTGCTTCTGGTAAGATAGCTCTATGGCACGCCGTCGCTCTGTTTATCTCCGATATAGTCGCATCATAGGGCTCGGGGCTATGCTCATCGCTGGCTTGGTACTCCGTCTGCTGGGTGCGAATGACGTCTCAAATTGGCTCTTATGTATTGGCACTCTCCTAGGCACACTCCCCGTCGCCGTTGGTATGGTTCGCGAGATCATGAGCGGCAAGATCGGCGTCGATATCATCGCGATCACTGCCATCCTCTCAGCGCTTGCCTTGCAAGAATACTGGGCGGCAGCCGTTGTACTCTTTATGCTGACTAGTGGTGAGGCCCTTGAAGCCTATGCTCAAGAGCGAGCACGTACAGAACTTACGGCGCTACTCAAACGCTCACCAAAGCTCGCCCATCGCAAGCGCGGCCGGGAGCTAGAAGAAATCACCGTTGCTCAGATTCGCGTGCATGATACGCTCATCATCAAGCCTGGTGAGACAATCCCAGCCGACGGCACCGTCCATCGTGGCACCAGCAACCTTGATGAATCAGCGCTGACAGGAGAAAGTATGCCTGTCTCAGTTAAGCCTGGCAGCGAGGTGTTATCTGGAGCTATTAATGAGGACGAACTCCTTGAGATTACTGTGGCAAGATCTGCCAAGGATAGTCAGTACGAACAGATTGTTGAACTCGTTCGACAGGCTGCTTCAAATCGCTCCCCACTTGTCCGTCTAGCTGATCGGTTTAGCATCCCCTTCACGCTTATCACTTTCACTATCGCCGGTCTTGCTTGGTACTGTACTGGCTTACCAGTCCGAGCACTTGAAGTCTTAGTAGTCGCCACGCCCTGCCCACTGCTTATCGCTACCCCGGTGGCGATTGTCGCTGGCATGAGCCGCTCAGCACGCCACGGTATAATCGTGAAAGATGGCGGAGCCTTAGAGATCCTATCGCGAGTCCATACGATGGCTTTTGATAAAACTGGCACACTCACGCGAGGCGAGCCAAGCATCGAAAAGATCGAGACTATCTCGATATCACAGGCCGAAGCGCTGCGTCTGGCTGCCAGCGTCGAGCTCGGTTCTACTCATATCTTTGCCGAAGTCATCACGAAAGCAGCCAAAGCCCGCCGGCTCAAACCATACGCTGTCAGTCATCTCGAGGAAATTCCTGGGCGTGGCGTAATGGCCCGGGTGCAAGGGACAACCATTATGGTAGGAAATTATGCCTGGCTAAAAAGTCAGAAAGTGCGCAACTTGCAACGCCTAGGTCATGGCTCATCAACGGATGTATTTATTGCTCGAACTGGCCGGCTTGTAGGGCGTATCTCATTTCGGGATAGCTTGCGACCTGAGACGCGATCTACACTCGACAAACTTGCTCAGCTTGGTATTCGTCAGCGCCTGATGCTGACGGGTGATACTGATAAGGTCGCCCAACATATTGCGACTGAAGCTGGGATCTCTAAGGTGTATTCGCAATTACTGCCACAAGATAAACTCAGTACCTTGCAGAAATTACCAAAAAGTCTGCGGCCTGTCGCCATGGTTGGTGACGGCATAAATGATGCACCAACTCTCGCAGCTGCTGATGTGGGTATCGCTCTGGGTGCTCGTGGCTCGACCGCAGCTAGTGAGTCGGCCGGCATCGTCATTATGCGCGATGATCTAACTCGTGTGCCACTGGCTGTTGAGATCTCACAACGAACTGTTAGTATCGCTCTCGGTAGCATTTATTTCGGAATTGGTGTGAGTACTGTCCTTATGCTAATCGCCGCCATTGGCGGTATTCGGCCGGTAGTCGGCGCCATACTGCAAGAGGGCTTAGATGTCATAGTTATTCTTAATGCGCTCCGTGCGCGACATGGCAAGCGATAAAAACTTTATGAACGATATGTGATATAGCAGATGGCTGAATAGATTGCAGCTACCAAAAAAACAATAATGCCTACAAACGACAGCAAGTAACCAATAGTAATAAGTTGACTTACGGTGTTGACATTGTTAGAGAGCAAAGCAGTAAAATACTCTATTGGCGCCAGCAAGCTACCCAAAAGAAATGATGAGACGTTATGCGATAAGACATCCCTTACTGTAGCATTCAGTAAAAGCGCTGCACTTTCTGCTAGATACGCACATGCAACTCCCGAAATTATTCTTGGGAATATACGCCAGAGATGAACATTTCTAAATGTGGTACGAGTAAATGATTCCTTTATTAGGAAGAAAGTAGCAAATCCTAGAAGGATAAACTGAAGCACTACAAAGATAATGGAGCCCGAAGAACCACGGTTGGCAAAAACGTTAATGTTTCGATATATGCTATAGATTATAGCGAAGAAAACAATAGACACTATTAGGGGGCGTAAAAAACCATAGGTCTCGAAATTCTGATCTGGTGGACTTTCCTTGCGCACATTCCGAATATACTGATTATGCTCAATCCTCAATTGGTATAATCTTCTGATTGGATCAGGTGTTTTAATGGGATCCTTGTTGATAGGATTATTCGAAGGTGCCTTCTTTCTAGCTGCAATTAGGATTACCCCTGCCAATATGATCCAAAGAGCAATGAAGATCCACACGATTATATCTGCGGCTTGAAGTAGCGCTCCCAATGATTGTAGAGGGCAGCCGTCGCTTTCAGATCTAAAGAATTGTACTGTGCGATTTCCAAGTACTTTCCGTCAGCATACGCTTGTCCTACCTTATCCCCTGACATCTCGTCGGTCTTCGGCGTATCGATTCCAAATGCCCGGCACCATCGATGTAAACTACCCCGATACATCGCGAGTCCATTGAAAGTCAGGAGCTCAGAGAGATCATAATGTGTCGCGCTTGGTGCTGCCATGTTGTTATACCGATTCGACGTCAAATCGCGCGTCGGCCGAATCCCATGAATAGCTGAACGAATCATCATATATGGCACGTCTGATCTCCGGCCAAAGAAACTGATAAATTCATCGTGTACTTCAGCGAGAGCCCAGAACTTCACCAGCATTTCAGCCTCAGTCATTGCAACGTATTTGATATCTTCGATCTCTTCATCGTCAGGGGTTTTCCCACCAGCATCATAGTATACCGCGCCCTTGTTAGTATCTGGATCATATACGCCGATCGCAATAATCTTACCCGTTAAAGGTGAAAAGACAAGTTTACGCTTCAACTCTGCCAGTTCAACCTCGTATTTCGTGGGCTCGAGCTTAGGATCTGGCAAGGCCTTCATCAAGTCGGCCTGTGTCAGTGGATCCATTGCGTCAAAGTCTTCCCCGACCATCTCGATATCAAAGACTAATTTTTTCTTGATCATTGGAATAATATCTCGTTATAGTTAGTGAGTTTTAGATAATCAACATGTGGGTCATAATGGTAGCTTGTAACGCCACAGTTATGTACGTCATCAGATCGATTGAGCTCTAATAGCTGCGCTTCGGTCAGACGCTCAAGCATCTTGCGAATCATTTGCACTACGTCCGCATGCGTCACGCATAGCACCCGTTTCCCACACTGATGCTGATAGAGTGAATGCAGCCAGGAATGTAACCGTACACCCATATCCGGATAGCTCTCGCCACCAAGTGGTCGATAGTAATAATCTCCTTCGAGGCGCATACGAGCCGCCTCTTGCGGATAGTGCTTCTCAATGCCAAGCATCGTTAGCTGACTAAAGATGCCGAATTCACGCTCTCGAACGCGATCCTCATAGCTGACCGAAATATCGTAACCGAGTCCCCGCTGGATCTCGAGAAAAGTGTCTCTCGTTCTCACAAATGGGGATACATATGCGATATCAATCTTGTCAAAGCGCTGGCTCATCTCGCGGCCGGTCTCAAAGGCTTGTCGACGGCCAACATCGGTCAGCGGTACATCGGCGTCACGAATTGGCTCAACAGTATATGTATCAGCTTGCTCAGTCGCTACCGCGATAGCCTTACGCACATTCAGCTCACTCAAGCCATGGCGAATGATAATGAGCTCAGATGGATAGATCGGCGTTTCAGTTTGCGACATAGTGTTATTCTACCAGCTTCGAGCTGAGAAAGCAGGAAGCCGCCCCGGCTATCCAGCTAGGACGGCGTTCCTATTCTCGTTGCCCAGACTACGCCTTTTTAATAATCTCTTCGTCAACTTCGATTTCGAGACCCTTCGACTCGCGGAACACGACATTCAACAAGAACGCCAGCACGATTCCCTCCAGCCAGCCTACAACAAACATCACAGCCGGAAACAGGATAACTGCAAAGCCAGCAACGGCAGCACTCAAGCCAAAAGCCTGCAAAATACCTGAGCTTTCGGTAAATACCCGAGCTGCAGACCCAACAGTCACAATCAGACCGACAATGAAGCCAATTACAGCATTATAAAACCCTACAATTTTGCCGACTGAACCGACATTCAACTTTTGAATCGTGATTTTTTTCATGCGAAATCCTCCTTGTTATGCACTAAGACTCTGTTTTGCTAGTATTGTGGAGTCTTAATTGATAGCTGTAAAGCGTAGGCGTTTTGCATCTAGTGCTGGCTTGGTACAATGAATGAATATGAAACATATCTGGCATGCGACTCGAAAAACTGCTATTTTTCTGGCGGGCTGCATCGTGATACTTTGTGGAATCGTGCTCTCTCTACCTGGCATTCCTGGTCCCGGCATTGTGGTGATCTTGATCGGACTAGCGATTCTGGCCACGGAGTTTGCCTGGGCCCACCACTGGAAGCGGCGACTTGAAAACTACGCCAAGCGCGCGCTGAATTCGGTCACAAGGCAGAAATCATGACCAATACCATTACAAATCTCATTGCTGATTTTGGATACATTGGGATTTTCTTGTGCATGTTTGTCGAAACAATTTTCCCGCCACTACCATCAGAGCTTGTGCTGCCGTTCGGCGGATACGCCGCCTATCGTGGGCAGCTGAATCTCTATGGTGTTATCCTCGCCGGTGCCCTTGGCTCACTCATGGGTGCTGGGCTATTTTATGCAATCGGTCGGCTTTTGCATGAGAAGCGACTGCTCGCAATAGTCGAACGGTATGGGCGTTATGTTGGGCTCAAGCCAAAAGACATCGAGCGTTCGCGGGGCTGGTTTGATCGACATGGCTTGGCTGCTGTGTTTTTCGCACGCCTACTACCTGGGATGCGATCACTCATATCCGTACCAGCTGGAATGCATAAGATGAAGCTACCTGCTTTTCTGATGCTTTCCTTTTTGGGAACTCTCGCCTGGAGCGCAATACTGACGTTTGGTGGCTATCTCCTGGGAGAGCAATACGACCTGATAGCAAGCAACATTAAACCGCTCTCCTATTTGGTAGCTGCTAGCATCATCGTGGGGCTTGGATTTTTTATCTACAAACGAGTTATCGGCTCCATCCGAGATAAAAACCTTGAAGAGTAGGTCAAAGAGGCAAATCTACAGTCCGAGAATCTGCTTTTTCTTGGCTTGAAATTCTTCTTCTGTGAGAATACCCTGCTCTTTAAGCTGTCCGAGTTTCTCGAGCTCAACATATGGGTCTGCAGTCGGTGCTTGAGCTACTGGTGCCTCCTGGACTGGGGCCTGTTCGACTTCTTCTTGAGCCCAGCGATTTGCCTGCCGTCGGCTCACTCGATTTGATACTGCCGTAGCAGTACCGGCGACAACAGCAGTCCGCGCCATACCACGTAGTAATCCTGGCATTATTTATCTCCTTCCTTGGTTAGTTCAGCATAGGCTTCTGGGTGGATCCGTCCTTCAGCCAATAAGACACCATCAGCATCGATGAGCGCCTTCTTTAAGCCCTTGGCCCATAGTTGCTCAACGATCAAGAGACCGGCTGAACAATCATTGGCGATGATATCAGCCACTTCGGCAACATCCTCATCAGTAATCAAGCCCTCCTGTGGTCCCGATGGCATGAGAGCAGAGACTACAGCATCACCTGCAGCACTGAGCTCAAGCTTAGCAACTTCGCCGTCGGCGTCTTTGGTGATCAGCGCTAAATCGAGGACCGCAATAACCCCCTGCTCAACGGCAGCCGACAATTCTCGTAGCACATCACCTTTAAAGTTGTTGCCGGGAAAACCGACAACGATATAATCAATTGGCCCACGCATATACTTACTCCTTATCAGCCATAATTATACGCCATTTGTGAATGTATTCGTATCTGATTACAGGGTCCTGTCTTCAGAGAATAAAAAAGGCCTCACAACAACGAGGGCACATGGCTGAGCATTACGGTCTCGAACATTTCCTGAGTAATTTGAGACAAATGAGACACCGTCAATTGCCGCTCCCATATCCTATGCGGTTTTTAACATTTGGATATATTGATTGGCAATATATGCCGCAGTACCACCCTGACCAGATGCCGCCACAACGTGTTTCAGATTACCGCACAAATCACCGGCAGCAAATACACCCGGAATGCTTGTCTGCTGTTTGTTGTCGACTAATACATAACCAAAATCATCTACTTTCACACCTAATGCAAGAGCTAATGCGTTATTTGGATCAACGCCGATATACACAAAAATTGCATCATAATCCATTTGAAGACTATTTCCATCAGATAGTAATTCAACTCCTGTAAGGATCCCATTATTGCCCAGTAATTTAGTAATACTAGTTGAAGTAAGAGTCTTTATTCCCAAACTTTCAAACTCATGGGTGTGCTTATCCTTCGCCTGTAATCGATCTTTAATTTCTATGATGGTTACCTTTGCTCCATTGTTCGCTAGATGTTTAGCAGCAGTAGCGCCCGAATTTCTCCCGCCGACGACAAGAACGTTTTTCCCCCGATATTTATCCTCTTCCCCATAACAGAAATAATAGAGGTTGTTTTCAGCGTATATTTCTTCATCAGGAAGATTTAATTTTTTCGGGATAGTACCAGTACAGAGGATTACTGACTTTGCAAGATATTCTTTACTGGTAGTTCGTATGATGTAATCCGACTTCAAGCGTTCAATGGTAATTACTTTCTCATGCTCCTGCGGGGTTACTTTCATAAATGCCAAGCTCTCCCGATACATTGAAACAAGTTCTGTGCCTTTGATTTTGTTGGTAAGCCCAGGAAAACCCTCGATACCTGAAAGTATATTAATATGCTTCTCAGGTATCCACGCTAATGTATGTTCCTCAAATACAACACATGAATTTCCGTCATAAGTCGCATATATAGCAGCTGAAATCCCAGCAGGACCCCCACCGATAATGGCTATATCAACTATTTGTTGGCTACTTTTCTGCATATAAAATCCATGGGTCAGAAGTTATTGTTATGGTGTTATCATCCCTAAACAGATCATTAATAGCTTTTTCGTCAGTAGCCCATGAAAAACTATCTATTATCGGAGCTATAGCAAGGGTATCTTTCACGTCTTCTTTTGACATCTTTGATGTGTAAAAATACTGCGTGTATCGGATATGTTTCCAGGGGTACTTTCTAAAGTCTTCTACTGTTGCTTCCACAGAATTCGACGAAACTCGCCCTGGGAATAACTCTGTAATCTCGAGTAGCCCCTTACCCTTACCGTACTCTTTCAAAATCATCTTGCCGCCTACCTTTAGAACTCGATATATCTCCTCTGGGCTAAATGCAGTCACATTTTTTGCTACCACTACATCGAAATAGTTATCTTCAAATCCTGTTGCATTATTATCTCTTTTTTCAATATGAATATTTTTCGCACCCTTACAATATTCATTAGCTTGCTCGAGCATTACATCAGATAGATCAATAGCATAGATTTCCACATCGATATTGTTTTTTGCCGCCAAATCATTAAGAGTCTTTGCTATGTATCCATTTCCTGTGCCCAGATCGAGGATTCGTTGTGGTGATGCATTATCAAGACTTTTGATAGCAGTATCAATGAATATCTGAGTGCTATCATTGACGGCACTTTTTGATGCAAAATACTGCTGCCGATTTCTTGCAGTATCCCTTGTATAAAAACTACTCGTGTTTTTCATGGCTTAGTAACGCCTCAAGTTCATTAGAATCTTTGTAATACGAAATATGAATACTCTCTTCGTGTAGTTCAGCCGGTAGCTTGGTGGATATAGCTCGATTATCTATGTATATCTTAA
Organism: uncultured Candidatus Saccharibacteria bacterium; assembly: GCA_964504625.1. Classification (GTDB taxonomy): domain Bacteria; phylum Patescibacteriota; class Saccharimonadia; order CAILAD01; genus CAZDEK01. The sequence continues at coordinate 4,650 of CAZDEK010000003.1, read as the reverse complement.
TAGTTCTCTTATTATAGATAGCCATGTACTTAGCTGAGCACATCTCAAGTACACTACCCGCGGAATATCCTAAGCATATAACCTTGTCTGCCATGCCAATAATGTGAGAGTTCAAAAACGTCCAACCTTCTCCCCCTTCTACCACCTGATAGTTGGAAGTGTAGCGCTCTGCCCACTGTATATACTCATCACTTTTTTCGGGGATTACCGCGATAATCTCATGATCTTTGCCGGCAAAAGCGACAGCAAGATCAACATAGGTACCCTTATCGGGGATGAAATAAACCCTCTGAAAATGTTTTCGTAATACTGTTACAGTTTCTGCTATCCACTTTTCATAATCAGAGATGGAGCCATATCGTGATGGCTTGGTCTTATCGCTCGGACCTATGACAACGACGCTTTTTTTCATTTCTTCGCAATTATTAATGGGATTTGTGATTGTTGGGTATATTTCTTGCCCGAGTATCCATTTTGTATATCAATGGTAAAGCCACAATCCTTGAGCAAGTTCACAATCTCTTGAATGGTATAGAGATGGATAGTGTGCTCATCAATCTCCATATCCAATTTCCCGTTGTGCTTTACAAGTATGGCCGGCTTCCAGTGTGTGATATCGTTTTCACTCCATGATTGGAACAACATCAGTATTTGATATTCATCATCTCGATAGGTGTTAACTGCAACGTGGCCTTCCTGCCATCTATCTTTAGCGTATTGTAAGTCGAAGATAAAGAGCCCATTATCTTCAAGGTTGTCATAAATATGGGCGAAAACTTTTTTGAGAGTGTTTTGATTCGTGACATATTGGATGCTCGAAAAAAAGCATGTAACCACGTCGTACTTATGTGGCATTTGAAGATGGTTCAAATCTTGGTGATAGAAAGTGGCTCTTGGATTATTCTGCTTCGCCACTTTTATAATATCTGCATTACCATCAAGCCCGTCACACCTCAATCCATTTTGCATAAAATAGCTGACGTGTTTACCAGTGCCACAAGCAAGATCCAACAACGATATTTGAGCATTCTCTTTTTTGATAATCTCATTGATATTTTTGAGCACCGATTCAGCTTCGGCATCGTAGTCTTTATAGGAATATAGTTTGTCATAAAGCGTAGCCAAATCTGTATAAAGTGACTGTTGTTGATGCTTACTTACCATGGAATTCAACCTTCTTTAGGGCTCCTCTTAACGTTGTATCAGCGGCTAGTTCGCCATGATATCTGAGTATAACAAAGCCAGATTGCTCATCACATTGTCGACACACCTCTTCAGCCCCCTTAAAGACCCCATACTCAACATATTTAGGAGTGGCAAGATGCTGCTTTTCGCTAGCGTAGGTAATGGCCGGGGAATGAGAGTGTATGACCGCCGAATAATGTGGAGCTGTAAGATAGAGTTGAATATGCAACGGAGTTTCAGAAGATGGGGGTTTGATGCCAACCCAAGAAACCTCTTCTGAATTAGAAATTTGCACCAAAGTTAAATCATCTGAGGAGAGTTCATGGAGCGAGGCGCCGCTAGATGTTATTAACATCCACTCTTCATTAAGACGAATACTATAACATCCATGCGTAGCGCTGTTTAAATGCCCTTCATTTTGTTGAACGCCAGTCTCTTTAAAGCTGTCCAAGTGTTTATCAATAGCAGCCCTTCTTAACTGCCGTAATTTATTATCAGTGAGTTGTCGAGAACTAAACTTAACTTTTGAGAGCTCTGCATGAACCGTGTCGAAAATTTTAACAACATCCATCATCGTTACTTTATCTTCGGTGATCTCTGGCCAGACCACACGAACACCCCATTGAGTGAGCGCTTGGATAGCTGCAGACGTACGTGGATGATACCAAAGTTCATTAAATGCAGGAGCAACTACTACAGGTGTTTTGCGTGCAATCGCATTTGCCGCAATAGTAAGTGTGTAATTGTCAGAGATCCCTGAAGCAAGCTTCTGAAGTGAGTTAAATGTGCAAGGTGCGATGACGACTAAATCCTCTCTGGGAAGTTCAAAAGGATGTCCATAATCGGTCACTATTGTTACATCTAAATCTTCTAACTCTTCAACAAGGCGCGTGGTTTGCATCATTCGATAAGCCGCCTTGCTCGTCAGTAAATAGATATTCGCCTGATAATCATTGAGTAAACTAATTAGTTCTGGTAGCTTGTCTATTTTTTTAGCACCAGTAGCGATGATGTAAATAATCTTTTGCGATAACCGCAGATTTTCGTGGAGTTTTGATTCGCTATGAATATGGGAGCGAATCTTGCGATTCGCTCCCATTATGAATTACCTCCCGACAACTTGTAGTCCAGGTAGAAGCAGACAGTCGGCACTACCGATGCCACCGTGAGAAAGGGTACACGCGCATCACAATCGAGCGTGATCTTGGCGTCCAACAGCTTCTCATCAGCCGATGAAAGCCCATTGGCTCCCCCCAGCACGAATAGATCAATGTCTGTGACCGACATATCGAAGAGTGAGCCGCCACCCGATGGCATCAAGCCAATCAAGCGATAGCCATCCAGCTCGGCAAGCTTCGGCACACGCGATGTCTGTAGTGACTGCAAGTGAGCAGGGTTGATGTTCCAAGAGCGCACTTTGCTCAGCACCTTCGGATGCGTCAGATCGAGGGTGTTTCCTACCAGGAAGACCTCAACGCACTGAAGGGCTAGCGCTGTCTGTGCAACCACGGCCAGATCGTGTGGCTTGTTGAGGTTCACGAGAGCCAATCGAATGCGTTTCATACTACTCCTTAATCGAGGGTAGCATCATTATATACTTATATCCTCAAATTACAAGGGCTTACTTGCTACGAAGATGATTGTTCCTGGCACACGTGAGAGATGGTCGAAACTAAATGGGTCTCGTTTCGAATTATCACCATATCGAGATTTTCTACCGAAGTTGCTATGCTTATCTTCCTGTATCGGTCGGGGCTCAAGCACCTTCTTCAACTCCAGGCCTGAGGATAAGATAGCATTTATATAGTCGGCCAAAGTCTTAAATGAGCCAATCATAGTACTTTTGGTATTTGCCTCTGGAAATTCGTAATCCCATATTTTTTGAGATTCATCAAAATACTTATCTAGAACGAATTGGTCGGCTTCATTCCACCATCCATGCGCGCGTATTGGGTGATCTAAGCTGACCACCATTTGACCACCTGGCTTCAAAAGAAAGGCAATATCGGCAAATACCTTCTTTAGTGAATCTCCCGATAATGCATACTGCAATGCATAACTCGATACCGCTAAATCGAAATGTCGGTTTTTTAGTTCGGGCAGTGAGTCTAACTCTTCAAAGTCGGCAACAATATACTCGACCTCTACCCCGCTATCCTTAGCTAATTTGAGTCCGTGCTCAATCTGCTTTTGCGAGATATCAAGCGCAGTACATAGTGCTCCCCTTTTTGCTAGATATATACTGTTTTGCCCTGCTCCCGCGCCCACTTCAATGATGGACTTACCAACAATATCACCGAGTAGCTGTAATTCGTCTTCATTGGGGCACAATGGACCGTAATAATAAGAATCGACACTAATATCATATCTGTTTTGATAAGCATCAGAAATTTCATTCCATGCCTGTGCGTTAGTAGACTTTTTCAACTTATTCTCCTAATTCGCGAAGTTTACCACTTGAAGAGGTATCATACAATATTTAGAAATTGCAAGCCGGACAATACGATTAACAAAAAGTGCCTCCGTTAACTAATGAGGCATATTTGCTCATTCTGCTTGCAAAGACACTATACTCGGTTTTGGTGACTCACCTTTGGTGCAAGTCATGGCTGGGGCGGTAGGATTCGAACCTACGAATCACGGGACCAAAACCCGTTGCCTTACCACTTGGCTACGCCCCATAGATACATTAAGCGCTCAATATTGTATCTGCTTTTATCTGTTGGCTCAAGTTAGCTCGTAAAAAGTAATTGACAATTAATTATCATTATGGTACGATCATCCGGTTTGCTTCCGGCAAGCCAATCGATGGGCTACCTGGAAATTCCAGGAGCACGAGTCAAGGAGGCTTGAGCCCATGTACCGGAAGAAGATCCCGTGGTCAGTGCGTCTGGCCTTGATCATCACCATTGCCGCCATCAGCTTTGGCCTGGCCAGCGATCCCGTCGCTGCTCAGGTGAAGACCAACGAGATGGTGGCATCTCACACCTTCAAGCCTGTTGTCATGCTGCGTCTGCCCGGTGACTATGTCCGATGGAGCTACACCCTCTCGGTGAAGCGCACGGATGAAGTCAAGCGCTGGGTGCTGCGCAATGAAAACATGTCCACGGCACTTGTCATGGGGGTCAGCGGAACGCTCTGCGGGCTGCTCGGTCTCTATGGATCGCCCGTGGTGGCCGCTATTGCTGCCGGCTCCTGCGCAACCCTCATCGGGATGTACTGGGGAGCCTTGAAGGATGCTGTGCACCACATCACTCCGTCGCGCCCGCGACTGAGGCTCGTGGATACCTGCAACTACTTCGCTCTGGCCTTCGGCGGCGCCTGCCGTCTGTCGTTCCAGAACATCCCCAAGTGAGGCTTGAAATGGAAACCTACAACCGAGTGAGTGCCCAGAAGTGGCTCGCACTGATCATGGTTCCCTGTCTCGTGATCCTCGGACTCATCGGCTATGCCGCTGATCGATGG
>CAZDEK010000002.1:0-26502 GCA_964504625.1 uncultured Candidatus Saccharibacteria bacterium | reverse complement strand
TGGCCTATCACGCGATCAGAAGCGTCATCGAAGCCACGGTCAACTCCGAAGGCATGGTCATCGTCCCAACCATACCCACCACGAACTAGCTCCTTACGGCCGCCTACTCTCATGTAGGCGGTTTTTATATAAGCGGACCACCACCAAGCACTCGCTCACCGTCGTAGAGCACGGCATGCTGTCCGGCGGCGACACTCCGATGGGCCCCATCCACCAGATGAATTTTCCAGCTTTCGTCATCAATCTGCTCAAGTCGACACGTCAGGAGCTCACCAAGATGGCGAATACGAACTTGATAATCATGATCAGGTAAAGGCACATCCCACCATACACAGTGAGCGATCTTATAATGAGTCCGCCGCAACTTGGTCGGATCTGTCGTAACCGTCACTACATGACTAGCCAGATTCTTTGCAAGCACATAGTATGGTTTTCCTCCACCAAGACCTAAGCCATGTCTCTGCCCGACTGTAAACAGCTCAACACCATCATGATGACCTAAAACACTACCGTCTTCGGCATGTATTTCTCCTGGGTGCAGGGTGACAAACTCTGCGAGAAAGTCTTTTAACGGCACCTTGCCGACGAAACACAATCCCATACTCTCAGCTCGTTCAGCAGTCGGCAGGGCAAACTCTCGAGCGAGTTCACGCACGCGCGTCTTCTCATAGTCACCCAACGGAAAGAGCACGTGCTGGGCGCTATCACGCGGCATTCGGTAAAGAAAGTAGGTTTGGTCCTTGCGGCTATCCACGGCCATCGCCAAACGCCCATCAATTAGCCGGGCATAGTGCCCAGTAGCGACCAGATCTGCACCGGCTTCACGGCAGAGATCATAGAAGAGACGAAACTTAATCTCCTGATTACACAGTACGTCTGGATTCGGTGTCAGTCCCGCCGCATAAGCAGCCACCATCACGTCGACCACTTGCGTCTTATAAGCCGCCTGGAGATCAAAAACTTTAAGCTCAATACCTAGCTTAGCTGCCACTCGCTTCGCACTCAGGAGGTCATCCTCCCATGGGCAGGTATTACCAGCAATATCCCGCGTCCAATTCTTCATGTATGCCCCAACGACATGATAACCAGCCTGCTGCAAGAAAGCGGCTGCCACACTGGAATCTACGCCCCCAGATAATCCGACGTACACTGTCTGCTGCTGCGAATTCATAGTTGACTATCTTAAGATATTATTGTAGCCTTAGCAAGTTGTCCGTACCCTGCCAGAAAGGCTATACGAGTTCATGCACACCACTACTGCTATCCCCCGCTGTGAGTTCACCCATCCCGAGGGTGTCCCGCAGACGCCCCACACCATCGTTGGTAAGTATGCGAAGCAGCACACTGGCACCTACCACTGCCGAACCTATCGAGGCACGGTTCAGGTGGTGCGTACCGATCTACTCAGTGGCGAGGACGAACCTCGCACGGTCATCTTCAGCTCTGAGGACATCGAGCTTCGACGGCTCGCCCAAGCCTCGCCTGAAGCGCTTATCGCACAGGCACTGAAGATCCCGGTCAACACCGTTCAGCGCGACCTCTACGGAGGTCCCATCGAGGCACGAGTCTCTCAGGTCTAGCGACCTCTTCCCACCATCAATGAAGATGGTGGGATTTTTTACGTACATACGAAGGGGGCCCTGAGCGCGTTGCGCTCAGGGCCCGTTTGGCTCACTAGCCCCAGCAGAGCCAACCATCTCAGCCTTGCAGCCGATCAGGATTGTCGGGACGACCAGGTTTAGAGCCAGGCAGATGCCGAGCTCAAGGGAGAGGAAGGGCCTGGTCGTCCCGAAGATGTGCCGCTATGGCGGCAGCGAGGTTGGGGTAGCCGAGCGAAGTAGGAGGGAAGGGAAGGAACCCCACTCGACTACCCATACCTGAGTCACTCTGGGAAAGTGACTGCGATCCAGTGGCTCTGAGGGTCAAGGATGGAGAGGACCACCCAGAGCCACCGGCTGCGCGCGTACCCCCCTGTACCCGCGCGCAAGATCTATTCGCTAAGGAACTTGCTAGTGTCAGCAATGACGATATTCTACGAACAAGAACGTACTTTGTCAAGTAGTTTTTCGGACTTATTGATACTGACCGGTAGCGTAGATCCAACCTACTTTTGCCAACTCAGAGCCAGTTATCCATACGCCAAATGGGCTCGCCCACCACGCCGCCTTACTCCAGCGGCTATCAAAGCTTGACTCATTGAGAAATGCGTAGCCCGACCCATAGACATTTCGAAAAGTCATGAGTGTACGTCGCTGATGATATGGTGAAGTGACGAGATAGATAGTCTTAGCCTGTAAGCGATCGATAATTGGCCGCGTTTTCTCAGCGTTTTGTAACGTGGTTTGAGCTGCCTCCTCGACAATAATATCGCGCTCCGGCACGCCCCGACGACGAGCTTCGGCTGCCATTTCGCGTGCATTACTTGGGCCATCATCGAGAGCTGCTCCGGAAAAAATTATCTTCGGCGCCAAACCTTTCTGATAGAGCTCTATCCCACGTACAGCTCGGCTGACAGTTTGTCCACCCGAAACCACTACAATAGCATCAGCTGGCCGTAAACTATCCTGCGGCGATAAATAATAAGCCGCGCCGATCAATGCGGCTATAAATACGCAAAGCCCAAAGCCGACGATAAGAAAAAAGTTTCTGACTGGATGTGGCCGTTTTTCATGCTTACCAAACATGCTCATGCGTTGATTATGGCACGAATTTCCTGAGCCAAGGCTTTGACATCGGCTTGAGTCGTGTCACGGCCGAGTGAAATGCGTAAACTACCCTGAGCCTGACTTTCCGTCCGACCAATTGCTAAAACTACGTGGCTCGGCGTCTGTGATGATTCGGCGCAGGCTGCACCTGTAGCAACCGCAAAACCAGCGGCGTCTAACTGCAGAGCTAAAACTTCCCCATCGCGTTCAGGAAAGGATACATTAAGAATATTCGCCAAGCTCTTTTTGGGATGGCCATTCCGCACAATATCATCCAGATCCTTGAGTAAGCCCCAGAGTTGATCACGCAATTCGGCTAATCGATGAGCCTCTTCACGACGCATGCGCTCTGCCTTGGTAAGCGCAGCCGCAAAGCCAGCGATCGCAGGAAGATTTGGCGTTCCGGCCCGCAAGCTGGATTCTTGCCCACCGCCAATGATTAACGGCGTCAGAGGCGTGCCAGCGGCCACATATAGGGCGGCGGCGCCATGCGGTCCGTAGACTTTCGGACTCGAGAGTGTCATCAGATCCACCCCTAACCGATCGACTGAGAGTGGCAATAACCCAGCGCAAGCTGATGCATCACTATGCAAGACGATCGGTGTTGCTATCCCCCGCCGCGCGCGATCACCACGCACCGCGCGGACAACTCGACCGATTTCGGCAATCGGCTGCAAAGTACCGATTTCACTCGTCGCCATCGAAATAGTGATAAGAATAGTCGTGTCCGTAATCCGCTTCTCTATCTCAGCAGCCGCCACAAGCCCTGTGGCATCGATGCCAGCATCAATCACCTCATAGCCACTGGCCTTGACCACATTCGTACACGCCCGCACAGCCGCATGCTCGGTCGCGAGCGTGACGACTCGGGCTTTCGGCTGACCACAGGCAGTGATCGTGCCAAGAATAGCCAAATTATCAGCTTCGGTCGCACTCGAGGTAAAAATAATCTCAGAGTGACGCGCACCTAGCACCTTAGCCACCGCTTTGCGCGCCGACTCAAGAGCGACCTTAGCCGCCTGCCCCTCGGCGTGTAGACTGCTCGGGTTTGCAAACTGCGCTTCTGCTGCGCGCATTGCAGCCGCCGCATCAGTGTCTAGCGGCGTTGCAGCAGCATAATCAAAATAATGTCGCTTCACGCTCGGATCCCGAATATCCGCTCGGCATTCGCCGTGGTATTTGTAGACAGCTCCTGAATAGTCTCCCCACGTAGCCTGGCCAAGAACTCAGCTATTGCCGGCACATAGGCTGGTTCGTTTCGCTTACCGCGATACGGCACCGGGGCTAGATATGGGCAATCAGTTTCCAAAACAAACCGTTCGACCGGCACTGCTTTGGCGGCCAATAGCTGCGCATCATCTTTAGTAAATGTCATAATGCCATTCAGCCCGAAATACAGCTCCCCGGTATGGGCTAAGGCGCGCTCTACCTCAGCCTGGTGACCCGTAAAGCTGTGAATAATACCCCGTACCGTCGGATAATCCCTGAGTGCAGCAAAAAAATCGTCCCAAGCGTCACGAACATGAAAGATCAGTGGTAGACTGTGCTCTATCGCAAGCTCGATCTGCATCCGTAGCGCTCGGTCCTGCTCTTCTTTCGTCGAGTGATTTTTATAATAGTCTAAGCCACACTCACCAATCGCAATTACGGCGCTCGCGAGCTGCCGTATACCCTTGAGTCCATCATCACCGCGTGATGCTTCATGGGGGTGGAGGCCAGCTGTGGCATATAGCCTGACAGGAGATTCACGCTGCGCGAACTTGATTGCCCGCTTACTGTCGTCTGGGTCTACGCCGACATTGACGATGGCAGTGATGCCCGCCTCGGCTGCACGCCCCAGTACATCATCGGCGTCCAGAAAGGCCTCCGTAAAATGGAGGTGTGCGTGAGTGTCAAACACTAGGCTACCTCATCAACACGCGGGAACAGCACACCAACCGAAGTATCAACTTGCCCACCAGAAAAGATTTGCCCTAGCTTCTCTGCGGTCTGAGGTAAAACTGGCCCTAAAGCACGCGGTAAATCCGCCAGCTCGGTAGCTACTTCTGAAAGTGCCTGTACGGCAGCAGACAGATCGACTTTCGCCTTCTCCCAAGGCTTTTCTTGCTCGAGATACTGGTTATTCTGCGTGCCATAATGCTCAAACAAAGCCTGTAAATATTTATCAAATGCTAAGGATTTGAGGGTGTTCGTCTCAACATCACCTTCTCGCCGTAGACTAACCGCATAGTCACCATCGTTGTAGCGAACTAGCATCGCCGCTGTGCGCTGCACGAGATTACCTAATGTATTCGCTAAATCAGATGCATAGACTTCGCGAAACCGATCATTGGAGAAATTCCCATCCGCGCCAAACGGAATCTCGCGCAACAAGTAATAGCGCAGCGCATCCGTACCGTAGCGCTCAGCCAGCTCGACCGGGTCAATCGCATTCCCCAGGCTCTTCGAAATCTTCTCACCATCGATCGTGAAGAAGCCATGCGCAAAGATTCGCTTCGGTAACTTCACCCCTGCCGACAGCAGCATAGCCGGCCAAATGATGCAGTGAAACTTAATAATATCCTTACCAACGATGTGGGTGACATTATCCCACCACTTGGTGTAGCCCTCATCTGGATACCCCGCCACAGTCAAGTAGTTAATCAGTGCCTCAACCCAGACATACGTACGCTGTGTCGCATCAAATGGCAACGGGATACCAATCTCTTGGTTAGCACGAGAAATTGAGATTGGCTCTAAGCCCTGATCAATGAAAGACAACACCTCATTGCGCCTGGCTTGTGGCTGGACATCAAATTCGCCGGACACAATTGCCTGGCGTACTTGATCTGTATATTTTGGCAGATCAAAGAAATAGTTTTCCTCGGAGACGATTTCGACGTCTTTTTTATGTACCGGACAGCAACCATCAATCAGCTCATCTTCCTTATAAAAAGCCTCACAACGGAAGCAATACGGGCCTTCGTAGGTCCCCTTTGTGACATCGCCAGCGTCATAGATGGCCTGCACGAGATGCTGCGCCGCTCGCTTGTGACGTAGTTCAGACGTGCGGATGAAGTCATCATAGCTAATATTGAGCTTGTCCCACGTGCCCCGCCATACGTCAGCCATTTCATTCGTATAGTTAGCGATAGCCTTGCCAGCTTCGCGAGCTGCCTCCTCAGTCTTTTTTGAGTTCTCATCGGTTCCAGTCGAAAATTTGACATTCTCCGGTCCGAGTTGAGCCCGCCAATAGCGTGCAAGCGTGTCGGCAGCGATCGTGGAATACGCATGGCCAATATGAGGCCGGTCATTGATATAGTAGATCGGTGTCGTGATAAAGAATGTTTTAGCTGGATGATCGTGAGTTGTCATGATGAGACTTCGTGTGGTGAACTTGTTTTGCTTCAGCCGGCTCTTCCACCACCGGTAAAGGAGCCTCTAGATTCGTCGCAATGGACGAATGCGCCATAGGGGGCTCATATGCTGGTGGGGTCTGCCTTCGCTTGAGCCACCATTCTACCAAAATCAAGGCTGCAACTCCAGATAGAGATAGGAGAATGAGTATCATCGGCCACCATTGTGGCTCGGCACTGGCCGCTGCAAGCGTCTGTTCTCCATCATCACCGGCCTGAACGAATACCAGTTCGGCCTTGGCGGTATAATTACCACCCAACGTAAAGACTGTCTGTGCAAACTTCTGTTGAGGCGCTAAAGAACCAACCTGATACGTTTTACGATTCGAGCCTGTCTTGAGGAGGACCGCATATTTATCGCCAGCGACATTTTCTGGCGCCTGAAGTTCATAACGGGTCATCACAATGCCGGGAAAGAGTACATACTGGTGCAACTTTGCTCGACCAGCAATAGTGGCTTGCGGGAAATCAGCCGCATAACTGATTTTCGTATCTTCGTATTGATAATCTGAATCTTGGTCGCCCGTCATAACTGCAGCTGGTCTAGCGTCATTCACTCCCCAGATAGCGAAAGCGAAGTGATCGAGATCACTCTTGCCAAAGTTGTCAAACTTCTCACCCCATGTCGGATCAAGGTTCATCCAGCCTACCCCTGGTACATAGGCCTCCACCCAGCTATGCAAGGAATCAGCTACTGCCTTTGACTGCTTGAGATTGCCCGCGTAGGCATAGCCAACCGGCATACGTGCTGGAATTCCCTGACTACGCAAGAGTGCAATCATCAGATCTGAATACTCAAGACAAACGGCATTATCGGGGTTCTCCAAAGCCTTCGTGCTGCCCTGGCGAATGTTGTACTTAATCTTTTCGTTGTTGTAGGTCAGGGTATCAATCGTCAACTTATGCAGCGCCCGCACTTTATCAACAACCTTGTCGGTTCCGGCTGTAGCTTGGACAGCTTTCTTCTGGAGCTCAGGATTCGTCGTCTGCCAATACCGTGTCGCTCCCGTATAGTTCTTCTTGAGATCGGCTGGGATATCCTTCATCTCGCCACCTTTCGCCAAATCATACTCGGCATAGCGGATTGAGGCGGCAATATCTGTATGCACGACGAGTTTGGTCCGCGCTGGAACAGTGTAGTCGGCTAGGATATTGCCATCTTGGTCGAGTCGGGTAGCATTCGGGGCTGGCTCTAACTTACGAATGAAGACTTTCTGCGTCGATGTGTCTGGCGGTAGTGTCACCGTCATCGTCTTGGTTTGAGCCGAATCATTCGTTAAGGGAAATGCAAAGTCTGCATTGTACACCGTCGAGTCACCAAAGATCAGGGTCGTCGAACGCTTCAGCTCACCTGGCTTTGTAAAAGTGTAGCGGATGAGGTTGCCGTCAGCGCCATTAATCTCAGGCATGACCCCTGTTGAGATCAGCTTGCCAAAACCCTGTGGCACCGAGACATTGACGGTGTAGCTCTCATTATCGCCAATCTGGGCTAAGCTCGGTACGTAAAAAGCCTTACTCGGCCCCTTATTATCCATCAGCTCGGTCGTGTCATAGCTAATAGTGAAATTCAGCACTGCCCCTCGGCCAGCCGGAGCGGTGTCGAAATCCACAGTAATCTCTTGATATTTATAGTTATATCCAGGGTTGGCAGTAGTCTTTTCAGCTGTCGCAGTACGAATCGACCGACCATCCGCCATCGTGGCTTTCAGATTTTTCACCTCATCAGTCGGAGCTGCAATCTTAATAAGATCAAGGATACGATCTGGTTGATTATTGGTGACTTTGTAATTTGCCACCACGCGGGTCGTCCCACTTGCATCCAAGCGATAGGTCAAGTCAATAGCATATGAAAAATCCTGAGCCGCGCGTGCGCGCAATGAACATGCCAACAAAATCAACATAACCATCCACATCACCATCATGGCTGTAACTCGAACCCAGCGTCGCGTACTTCGCATATCCCTCATTCTAGCATAGCCACTATCTGGTAAGCAGAAGAAAAGACCGAGAAAATATTCTCTCGGCCATTATGTATATCAAGCTAATTGTGCGCTCAAACAGGGCGTGGCCGGCGGCCTCTCATCGGTATGTCGTTGAGATGAGAATAAACCCAGGAGAGTCTCAGATGACGCTGCATTTCGGCGTCATTCACCTCTGTGTAAACCGATGAGACTTCACCCCAAAGCTCGCGCTCGAGGGCAAGCTTGTCGGCTTCTTGCTGAGACTGGGGCTGGTTGCAACGGCTGCATACTCTTACCCGACTGAACCAGGCCGCATCATAAGCATCAAACCTATGCAGCCCAAGTCTACACAGCAACGGCTGAGACATACCTGCAGTAGCCATGACGACCCCTTTTGCTAGGTGCTACTTTTCGAAAAAGTCATAGAGGCGTTTCCAGTCCTCCAGCGACAACTCTTGCGCCCGCACTGTAGCAGACAGCCCTGCATCACGCAAGATCAGCTCGATCTCAGCGGGATCCTTGTGTAAGCCCGCCGCTAGCGTATTTTTCAGCTGCTTACGCTTCTGGGCGAAGCCAAATTTCACCAGGCGCATGAAGCGGACCTCATCGACATCCAGTTTCAGTCCGGCCGATACATCAACGTGCACAACCGCCGAATCAACCTTCGGCGCCGGATAGAACGCCTCGGCCGGCACCCACCTCACCAGTCGTGGCTCGCCATGTAGCTGTGTCACCACCGACAAAATGCTCATCTGCCCTGGCTGCGCGCATATCCGCTCGGCTACTTCTGCCTGCACGAGCACCGTCAGTGAAATCGGCGCGGGATTGGCCGCCAGCCAGCGGCGGAGCAGGGGACCAGTGATGGAATAGGGGATGTTCGCCACGATTTTATAGGGGAGTGCGCCACTCCCCCGCGGGGGGAGTGGTAAGTCCAGTGCATCCCCTTCCTCGACGCGAATATTTGGCACCGCCTGACCACGAATTAACTCTGCCAGCTTAGGATCGAGCTCATAAACGACCACCTGCCCTGCCTTCGCCGACAGCGCTTTCGTCAGCACCCCGAGACCGGGTCCGATTTCAAGTACCGTATCCGTGCTATGCACCTGGGCTGCCTCGATCATGTCTGTGATGACCGTTTCATCCAGTAGGAAATTCTGTCCGAGGTTTTTATTAGGCGAGATGCCGTAGCTCGCCATCAGGCTTTTGAGATCAGCGACTCTCATGGACTAGTAAAGAAAACGTCCGCAGACCGGCCATGGCGCCGCACCGCGACGGGCATAGAGCGCAAAAGCGGCTGCATCTTGTACTTCAGGTGGGGCGTCAGCCGGATCATAGTAGCCACCGTAGTTATTCCAGGTACGGAAGTCAAACTGGTAGGCTCCCCGGTAGAGCGGATTACGCTTATTGGCGTAATTGCCACCAGATTCGCAGAAACGCAGCTTCGCCCATTTCTCCGCCGAAGGCCCACTCGAAACAGCGGCACGCGTACCGCGCACGACTATCGCATCTATCGCAGGCGTGATGAGGCGCTCCTCGAGTACGGCACGTTTCGTCTCTTGACCAGCCGCCTTATCAACCAAATACGTCACCTGTTTCCTACCAGCTACACCGGAGCGACGTGTTTGGGTCTGACCGGCCGGGAGATTTGCGTCATAGATAGTCTGCGTGCCAGGCGCCACGTCTTCTAGCTGCGTAACAGTCTCTTGACTTGTTTCCGCAAGTACCACCCGCATCCCTGAAGCCACTGGCGTAGTGGCTGATACCCCTTGGAGATCTGTGGATTTGTAGGTTATTTGACGCTCGTTCAGCAGGGCGCCAACTGTCTCAGCGTGCGTGCGCAGACTGACGAGCTGCCCGTTGATAATCAGCTGGACAGGTACAGCCCGATCAATCGTGACCTTATAGCCTAGGGTACGCGTCGAGGAGAAGTCATTTACCTGCTGCAAATCTGCCTTATCCTCTGGATACAGCGTGACACCAGCCGCAGCAGCAATCTTACGCGCTGATCGATAACCGGTCACAACTTGAATAAATTTGCCCTCATCTTCCACGACGGCCGGGCTTGCCGTATAGACATTGATATTGTAATTAGGCTGGTCCACTACCGTATCGGCATCCGGCTCAACAACATCACCCGACTTCAAAGCAACGCCATGCTCAGTCAAGATATCTTTCACCGTTGAAGCCGACGATACAACCACCCGACGCTGTCCATCAATCGAAAGCTGTACGACACGCTTCTCATCGGCAAATACCCGAAAAGTATGACGCGTCTGAGCGGTCAACATCAAACCTACGACCAAGATCGTCACACCGAGAGCAATCATGGCAGCGGAGCGCTCAATACCGACAGCTTCTAGATGGGCAATGCCAGTCCGCAGGCGCCCCGTTAGCTTTTGCAGCCGTGGGTGGGATCGAATCGGATGCACACAATAGGTCACAAAACGATGCCGCTTTGTAACCAGACGTTGATATTTCTGTTGTAAGACTTGGGTCGTGCGTACACGGGCCCGAAACAGAGTAGAGATACTCTTACCTCATACTTACTAGGAGTAAAAAGGTTTGTTTTCTTGAGGGCTAGTCTACCATTTTCAGGGGTGTTTAGCAATCATAAGTACGTTACAGCGGCGAGCCAGAAACGGCCCGCCGCTTGATTTAATCAGCTGCAATATCCTTTCGATACTGGCAGCCCAACCAGGTAATGTGTCGTACTCTCGCATAGGCACGCTCTCGCGCCAGTTCACGGGTACCACCCAAAGCTGTTACCGCCAAGACACGTCCGCCTGAAGTGAGGAGATCTGTGCCATTCTCATCGAGTCGCACACCTGCACAGTAGATATGGTGTCGAGCGTCAACACGCGTCAGGACTTCACGGCTTGGTGCGATCACCTGCCCGACAGTTGCCCGCTCGGGATACCCACTGGTGGTCAGAACGACCGTGACGGCAGCATAGGAGCTGACCTCGAGCGTCGGAAGAGGTTGGGCTCGCGCCGCTGCCAAGAGGAGCTCGGCTAGATCAGAGGTAATTCTTGGCATGATCGATTGTGTCTCTGGGTCACCGAGACGGACATTCACTTCCAGTACCTGCGGCCCGGCTTCGGTCAGCATGAGATCGATCTTCATCGCCCCTCGATAATCGATGCCTCGCTGTGACAATTCAGCCAGAAGTGGCTCGAGACAAACCTTAGCCCACATTCGAACATCTTCATCCGAACCATGCGGGGAGTATCCACCCATGCCGCCAGTATTCGGCCCTTGATCACCATCGAGCAATCGCTTGTAGTCACGTGCCCCCGGCAGCAACACATAGTCGGTACCAGATACGATCGCTTCGAGCGACGCTTCGGTTCCGATGAGCAATTCCTCAATCACCACTTCACGTGAAGGATTATGCTCGACATCATGCAGCTTACGCCAGGCATCTTGCGCCGCGTTGAAGCGATGCTCAAGATCAGTACCAAAAACTGCCACGCCCTTGCCAGCTGCGGGGCCATCGGTCTTGACGATACAGCCCCGACTAATCAGGTAAAAATGATTGACCATGCTGGTGACACGACGCCGACTCAACCGTGCATGAGCAAGCTTCCAGCTCGCGGTGGGAACACCGGCCGCATCGAGAAGCTGTTTCATAAAGACTTTCGAGCCTTCGAGCTGAGCAGCGTGCTGACTTGGGCCAAACACCACTTTGCCTTGAGCCCGTAGCTCATCAGCCAAACCTGCGATGAGTGGCGCCTCAGGACCGATCACGAACAAGTCTGCCGCTAGGTCAGTCGCCGGCACTGCCGTCGACCAAGGCATACCATCGTTGCCAGGACTCACACATACTTCATGAGCGTGACGAGCAAAGGCTTCCGCCAACGCGTGCTCACGACCACCAGAACCAACTACTACGACCTTCATCAGGTGCCTTCTTTCGCACAAGCGATCAGAACGCGGTCATTCTCTCACCTCTACGGATACAGAACAAGCACTAGGCCTGCCGCTAGGTAGGCAAAGTCCCAGATGGCACCACCTTGCCAGTCCCAAAAAACGCCGCCGCTCGCGAATTCAACCGCAATGGTGTATCGCCGTTAATCTGCATATAGTATTCACGCCGCTTAGTCTCAAATGCACGGTTAGCCGGACTCATTTCCACTGCTCCAAACTTTGCAACACGTTCTCCCGCGGTCACAGCGCCCATTTGGGTTTCGGGCGCATTATAGTGCCACCATTCGTACAGATATGGTTGCATACCGTTAGAAAGCATGACGTTATAGAGCAGCCTGCGATTATCCCTGGCTTCACATTCAGACCGATTCAAGGGCCGCTTTTTTCCCAAGAGCTCATAGTAATTCACGTGCGCCTTTTCGCCGCCTTCATCAAACGCTGTGCCAAAATCAAGAAACTGCGCATGGCGACACACGATTTCAGCCCGTTCGCGATACGCCAGAACACTCATTCTATGAGTATTTTCTACCAGTTGTCGATATAGGCTATTGATCCTAGGTGGTAAACGAAAGATCACGACATCTACCGCGCCCCCAGTGCTGTGCGGCGAAGGACAATGCGTATCAGTCGATGGCCGAGCAATATATTTGTCTGTTTCAGCCTGCAAGCGGTCCGGCGACCACTCAGGCTCTAACTGCGCCAGTGCCTGATAATAGTCGGCATACAATGTCTCCTGAACCGACTGTGGTCGATAGCCATCAAGCACCATCAAGTAGTGATTTGCAGGTAAGAGAATTTGTGCCTGCTGTAACCTTCGAGCAACCGATTCTCGCACGAAAACAGTGATGAGTGCACCAGTGATTGCAGGATATTCTGTGTGCTCACCGAAGTAGACCGAGCTTGTATGAATGTCGTGAAGAGCAGATCCTGAGCCAAGTGCGACGAGGTCTTCTCCCATCTCGCTGATTACTATCGTATCCCAACCTATCGGGGCGAGCAGATCACGGGGAATAGCAGGTAATGTCGAGGCGTCATCTGAAAGTCCTCTCGATATCAAGCTCATAGATGCTTCCTACAGTTTCTTTAAGGGCGCAAAACCAATGTTCAAGCGCTTGATGCCGGCTTTCTCGAAAAGTACCTGGACATCGTCTTCTTCGACACCAATCACTGTGCCGATGCCAAATGTCGCATGTTCGACTTTATCGCCTTGATCAAGCTCAGGCGCGCCACCAAATTCATCCGGAAACGGATCCGAGCGCATCGTCGGCACATCGCGCAGAGCACCAGAACCGAGTCGAGCGGCCGAAGCAATCAGACCAGACTCGGAATACTCAGGTGGAATCTCCATGACGAAGCGCGAAATCGGATTATGCTGCGTATTACCATAGAGTAATCGCATCGTGGCGTGCGTCATATACAGCCGCTCACGGGCGCGGGTCATGCCGACGTAGCACAAGCGTCGTTCCTCCTCGAGCTCGACCGGCTCAAACAGCGTGCGCGAGTGCGGGAATATCCCTTCCTCCATGCCGACCATGAAGACGACGCGAAACTCCAACCCCTTAGCGGCATGTAGGGTCATGAGGGTCACCGCGTCGGTTGCGCTCTCCCAGGAGTCAAGGTCGGTCACCAGCGAGATTTCCGAGAGAAACTCCTCCAGCGCGGTAGTGCCAAAGCCGCGGGCTACGCCCAGGAATTCTTGGACGTTTTCGATCCGGTCAGTCGCTGTCAGCGAACCATCATCCAGCGCTTCCATGTAGCCGGTTTTCTTGAGCACCAGCTCGGCCAGCTCGGCGACCGGTAGCCGCTCAGATGCTTCGCGAAAGTCATGAATGAGCACCGCAAAGTCATGAAAAGCCGCTTTGGCGCGCGGCGTCAATCCAGGTACCTGTTCGGCTTCGGCGCACGATGTCAGCAAATCTTGATTATGTGCGGAGGCATATTCAGCCATAACGGCAAGCGACTTATCGCCTAGTCCGCGAGCTGGCACATTCACAATCCGCCGCCAGCTCACCTCATCCTGGGGATTGGCCACGAAGCGCAGATAGGCAAGCGTGTCCTTGATCTCCTTGCGCTCATAGAAACGCAGACCGCCGACGATTTGATAAGGCATATTGTAGCGCAGAAACGATTCTTCCAAGCTACGCGACTGGGCGTTTGTCCGATATAGCACGGCGCAATCCGAGTATTTATATCCCTGCTCAGTTACCAGCCGGTCGATAGTTTGTATCACGTACTGACCCTCGGCCAGTTCATCCGCTACCTGCTGGATAATAATCTTCTCGCCATCCCCCAGCTCGGTGTAGAGCTGCTTCTCGGTACGCACGGTGTTCTTCGTGATCACTGCTTGGGCCGCGTCGAGGATATGCTGGGTACTACGATAGTTCTGCTCAAGTTTTATAACTTTGGCATCCGGATAGTCAGACTCGAAATTCAGAATGTTCTCATAGTTGGCACCACGCCATGAATAAATCGATTGCCAGTCATCACCTACCACGCAGATATTATTGTGCTCCTCGGCCAGCAACCGGACTAAGCGATATTGGGCGTGATTCGTATCCTGATACTCATCGACGAGAATGTATTGAAACTGCTGCTGATACCGCGCTAGCACTTCCTGATTTTCCTCAAAGAGCTTGACCGTCAACATAATGATGTCATCGAAGTCCATCGCACCATTCTCGCGCAGTTTTTTCTGATACACCGGATAGATCTGCGCTGCCGCTTCCTGGGCTCGACCCTGGGCCAGACGAGCGTATTCGGACGAGCCAATAAGTTCATTCTTCGCTCCCGATATTAAGCTACGCATGGCCTGCGGCGAAAATACCTTCTCCTCAATACCAAGTTCTTTACAGACCAGCTTCACGACTGCCTGGGCATCAGCTTCGTCATAGATCACAAAGCTCGTCGGGTAGCCAAGGTGCATAGCTTCTCGCCTGAGAATTCTGACCGCAATTGCGTGAAAAGTACCGAGAAATGGCAAATAATTACGGTCCTCAGCGTCACGGCCCAATAGCCCATTGATACGCGCCCGCATTTCGGCTGCCGCTTTATTGGTAAACGTTACCGCCAAAATGTTGGTCGGATGTATCTTATGCTCCATTACGAGGTAGGCGATGCGGTGTGTCAACGTCTTCGTCTTACCTGAACCAGCCCCAGCAAGCATGAGTACCGGTCCGTCAACGACAAGTACTCCCTCGCGCTGAGCGTCATTTAAATCTTTGAGTAGCGCGTGCATATATCTATTCTACTGGATTCAAGCATAAGCCGAAAGTCTTACGAAAACGGTTATGCTCGGCCGACTTCCGGTATACTGGTGGCTATATGAATCTCCCAAACCCATTTCATAAAGAGCCGGTGGAATCTGGTGCGCCCCCAGTCAATCCAGATGTTCCGGAACCCGACCCCGGAGCAGCTCAAAAGAAGAAACTTCTAACGATTGCCATCATCAGTGGCATTATTCTACTCACCTTTATGGCGGTGCCGGCCATTCTCCTTAGTTCGCGTAAAAAACCAAACCCCACTCCCTCAAACTCATTATCCGTGACCCCTCGACCATCAGTCGACCCAAACGCCACAACCCAGCTTGGACCAGAGAGGATCTTTCTCGAAGTTAGCGCAACCAGCCGCGTGCCATATGATCTGACTCTCACGGTACCACAAGCTTGGGAAGCCAGTTACTCCAGTCAAACCAGTAAAGCCTACCCTTGGGAAGATAGTATTTTGGTGCGCGCCGCTCTCTCGCGCTATTCGCCACTCTCAAGTACGAATACTAGCTTGCCGAGCGGCAACTACATTGCGATTATGGATATCACCAACTGGCTGAAATCCACCAAAAATGTTGTGCCCATGACAATTGCGCAAAAACAGACCTGGTGGAATAATCTCAAGAGCATCAATCCAGAAAACTACGCTCGCGTCTCCGCTGCGACTATGAACCCCCGCCTGACAACAGAACCAGGTGGGCGTCAGCATCTTGAACCCGTTGCAGTAGCAGAAAACGGCTTTAAGGGCATCAGCTATATCACCAATACCAGCGCCACTGACTACACACCACAGATTATCCTGATGCTGGTCGGCGTGTATGAAGGGCGGAACTATGTCATCTACGCCCAGCACAATGTCCGCGATCAAGCCTGGGCGGCAATTTCAGCCCTGCGTGCCCGCAACGATTCTGGCGCCTCAGGCCAAGTCAGTGCTACTACCAGCGATTTCTCACGCGGGGCACTGGGTCAGGACACTATTGCGATCCACGATGAGTTTTTGAAAGCTGTTCAGACCCTCAGCTTCAAGCCGTTTTATTAGCCTTGACGTGTCTTGACGATATGCTCGCGCGCTTCAGCGGCGTTGGCCCAGCCATTAAATGAAATCTCAACACCCTGCCAGTCATTCTTCCAGTCCTTGTAATGACTGTAGAAGTGCTCGACATATTTTTTGAATTCAGACCCAAGCTGATCCACTTCTGTGATATGGTCCTTAGAAGTGTCTTTGGCGGGTACACAGACGAGCTTCTCATCACCTTCACCGTCATCCACCATGCGCACCATACCAATCGGCCGACATGGCACCACTACCCCTGGATACAGCGGCTCATCAATGATAATGAGCGCATCGAGCGGATCGCCATCTTCGCAGAGTGTGTCTGGCACATAGCCATAATCATACGGGTAAGCAGAGGTAACATTATTCACCCGGTCGAGAAAAACCGCACCGGTTTCCTTATCAACCTCATACTTGTTGCGGAGCTGGCCCCGCGGTATCTCTACCACAACATTCACGACTTCAGGGGCTTTCGAGCCAATACCAACATTTTTCAAAGACATACTTTTACTCCGGATACTTACTCTACTAGCTTACTCAACCGTTACACTCTTCGCAAGATTGCGAGGCTGATCGACATCGCGACCAAGCGCCACAGCCGCATGATAGGCCAAGAGCTGAAGCGCCACGGTGTCAACGATGGGCTGGGTAAAACGTGAGCCGGTATCAGGCACCACAATACCATTATCCAATCCCTTGACTGGACTATTCGAGACTGCTATCACAGGTGATGTCCGTGCTCGCAGTTCCTCAATATTGGCAAGCAGCTTATCACGTAAGAAGCCTGACGGTACAATCGCTACTGCTGGCATATTCTTATCTGCCAGAGCAATAAAGCCATGCTTCAGCTCCCCCGCCGACAAACCCTCAGCATGAATATAGGAAATCTCTTTGAGCTTCAAAGCCGCTTCAAGCGCTACTGGGTATTGCAGGTCGCGAGCAATGAAAAACATACTCTGAACCGATTGATAGCGCTCGGCTATGGCTTTGATATTGGCCGACTGATCGAAGACAGAGTTAATCTGTTCGGGTAGCTGCTGGATAGCCGCTAATACGTGATTGGCTGTCGCGACATCAAGCCCCCGATGACGACCCAGAAGGATCGCATGCATCAGCAGGATTACCGCCTGAGAAGTAAATGCCTTAGTCGAAGCCACTGAAATTTCTGGTCCAATATGGTTATAGACGCCGGCATCGGTCACTCGCGCAATCGATGAACCAACTGTGTTGACGATTCCAGTGACGATGGAACCCTGTCGTTTGGCCTCTTCGATAGCCGCCAGCGTATCAGCCGTTTCCCCCGACTGCGAGAGTGCAATCACCCAGCTTTGAGGCATTGGCGCCTTATCACGATAGCGATACTCAGGGGCCAAGACGGCTTTAGCTGGAATGTTCGCTAAGGCTTCAAAATACAGCTCACCGAGTAGAGCCGAATAAAATGAGGTGCCGACACCCAGCAATGTCACCGATTGCGCAGCCTGAATCTCTTTCTGCTTATCTAGCAAACCCCCAAATCGTACTGTGGCATTTTCAAAATCAATCCGACCACGCGTCGCATCAATAATCGCCTGAGGCTGCTCCATAATTTCTTTGAGCAGATAGTGGGGGTAACCCTGCTTTGAGGCTTGTTCATGATCCCACTCAAGCTGCATAACTACACCTGTGCGCGGCGCATTATCAAAAGTTACAATCTCAAACTCATGCCCCATAATGTCTACCAGCTCACCATCCTCTAAATAGACGACCTGTTTCGTGCGATCAACTATCGCAGCGGCATCAGAGGCAAGAATCAGCTCGGATTGGCCGACACCCAACACCAATGGACTAGCAAACTTCACACCGATCAGCCTGCCTGGTTCATCAGCCGATATAACCGCTAGCGCAAATGCCCCATGCAGTTCGCTGACGGCCGCCAGCATAGCAGCCCGCAGATCATCCGAGTAATAACGGGCGATGAGATGAGCGATAACTTCGGTATCGGTTTCGCTCTCGCACTCGATACCATCCTTTTTGAGGTCATCTTTGATCTGTTGGTGATTCTCGATAATCCCATTGTGAACGACCCAGATCTTGCCGTCATAGCTGGCGTGCGGGTGCGCATTCAGCTTCGTCGCACCACCATGCGTGGCCCAACGCGTATGAGCAATACCCGTACCAGTCGCTGTTGTACCAAACCCTTCTGGCATACTTTCTTCAAGCTCAATAATCTTGCCGACAGCTTTATGCGCAGCCACCAAGTCATCAGTTTGAATGGCTATGCCGGAAGAATCATACCCTCGATATTCCAAGCGGCGCAGTCCACTCAACAAAGTAGGTACAACTTGCTCCGCCTGCCCGCTATAACCAACTATTCCACACATCGCCTGGAGTATATCAGACTATGTATATACTAACTAGCAATTTTTTCAATAATTGTGGCGAAGCTCTTGTAGTTCACGCTCGCGCCGCCGACGAGCAAACCGGCGCAATCATGGAGCTTGAGATAGCTGGCGGCATTCGTGCCGTCGACGCTGCCGCCATAGAGCAATGGCACGCTAGCCGCGATCGCACCCGAATACTCTGTACCCAGCCATGAACGAATGTACTCTAGCATCTCGCGCGCGTCTTCAGGCTTCGCATTCTCACCCGTCCCAATCGCCCAGACTGGTTCGTAGGCAATAATCACATCACCAATCTCCTCTTCGGTCAGTAGCGACAGCCCTGTATCAAGCTGATCGGCAACTACTTGCCTGGCATGACCGGAGACTCGCTCGTGCTTCGATTCGCCCACACACAAGATCGGCGTCAGGCCATGCCGTCGCACCGCACTCATCTTCTGCGCGATCAAGCCATCGCGCTCGCCAAAAACATGGCGTCGCTCAGAGTGGCCGACAATAACATACCGCACGAGATCGGCGAGCATCGCTACGCTGACTTCACCCGTAAAGGCGCCCTCGTCCATCGGATAAGCGTTCTGCGCGCCCAGGCTTAACCGATCATGCCCGGTGAGCTCCTGGCGGACAGTCGTGAGGTCAACGCTCGGCGGACACAGGACGACCTCAACGTCATCCGGCACGCGCGTGATCTCTTTTTTCAAGCGATTCACGAGCAAGCTCGCTTCGGATGGCGAGCAATGCATTTTCCAGTTGCCGATGATGTAGGTCTTAGTTGCCATACTACTTATGATAATTGTAGCACGACCGCCTACAGGAAGAGGCGTTTGAGGATGACCGTTAGCATCGACTGACCAATAAGCAAAGCGGCGATATAGATCGCTAGAAATCGCCAACGAATACCTTGACGATACGCCAAACGTGCCGCAAAGACACCGATGACAATGATGGTTAGCGACATGACTAGCAGTATAAAGGTAAAGACTTTACCATTAGGCAGACACCAGTTTGGCAATATGTATGCATCGGCATAGTTACAGCGAGCAAACATCTCCAGTACAAAGCTCCAAGCAAACCAGGCCTCAAGCAGAAGAAAGGGTATAAAAAACCCAGCCTGGATGAGTCGTGTCGACTGAGGCAGCTTATTGGGTGGTGGCGGCACATTGACGACAAGCTTCCCGCGAGCACCTCGGCCATAAGTGGTTGCCGCAGGTGGTCGACGCTTGACGACTCGTTTTGCAGGCATTAGTTCGTTACCTCAATCAGCCGAACGGTGTCCGTCTTGCCCGACTTACCGGCATGCGTGCCAAAGGCTGATACCACCACATCGCCCACCTTAAGGGCCCCGCGTTTCTTAAACTCACGAATGACTTCTGGGCTAATCAAGCGCTGTTTGGGCACGAGAAATGATTTACCACCCCAAATAATCGAGCACTGGTTGCACGTACGTTCATCGGGGCTTGCCATGACAATGGCCGCATTGGGCCGCATCGAAGCTATCGAGCGCGCGGTCGAGCCGGTCAGTGTTTCGGCGAGGATAAGTTTCGCACCGACATTATTGGCGAGCGTAATCGCCGCTAAGCTGACAGCATCCTGAGCGGAGTGACTGGCATTCAGGCTCGTTGCCGTACCCATTTGATTATTTTCGAGGAGATACTGCTCGGTAGAGAGAATCACCCGCTTCATGAGCTGGACAGTCTCAACTGGATAGGCCCCCGTCGCAGTTTCAGCCGACAGCATCACCGAATCCACCCCGAGTGATACCGCCGTCGCCACATCGTTCACCTCGGCGCGCGTCGGTACCGGCGAAGTTGTCATGCTCTCAAGCATCTGCGTCGCCATGATGACCGGCGTCTTTTTCTCTCGACCGATGCGTATAATTTGCCGCCCCACCAATGGTACTTCCTCAGGACTCGTTTCGATCGCCAAATCACCACGGGCGATCATGACCGCGTCTGAAACTTCGATGATTTCATGCAGATGCTGCACTGCCGGAGCAGTTTCGATCTTAGTAATGATGCCGATATTCTTTCCGGCATTTTCGATCAGTTTACGCAAATGCCGGACATCATCAGCCGTGTGTACGAAGGACAACGCAACGTAATCAATGTCATGCTTGAGTCCAAAAGCCAAATCATCGAGATCTTTGTCGGTAAGCTTAGAGGTCGTGATGACGGTATCGGGTAGATTGATGCCATGATTGGTGCCAAATTTGCCACCTGATAGCACCCGCGCCTTGACGACCCCATCTCGCACACCCGTAATGGTGGCCGTAACCTGGCCATCACGAAGGAAGAGGCGCTGACCCTTAGCGACAAGCTTGGTGAAGTCATATTGAATCGGGATTACCCCAGCTTTTGCCTTCCCCTCAGATGCAAAGGCCATCTCATCACCGGCGTGGACCTCCAGCGTCTGCGCGAGCGTGCCAACGCGGATCTTCGGCCCCTGCAGGTCCTGAATGATCGCAACCGAGCGATTCAAAGCTTGAGCTGATTGCCGCACCTTCTTAATTGTGTTCGCGTGCCAACTATGACGATTATGCGAGAAGTTGAGGCGCACGCCATTCACACCTGACTTCAGCAGTGCTTCGATTTTTTCTTCACTGGCTGGGCCGAGTGTGGCGATGATCTTCGTCTTTTTATACCGGGTGGCATCTATTCCGCTCATGCTCTCTAGTGTAGCGCGTTTCGTATCTGGTTTGCATATTGACAAGCTTATGCTTTTCAGGTATAATTGTGCGGTTCTCAATCGGGAACACGCACCTTTCCCCAGGAGGTCAACCATGAACGGCAGTCGCCGCTCACCCAACCATCCGACCATGATGAACTGGCGCGAAGAGCGCGACTTCTACGCCGAGGAACGCGCCCGCCGCCGTGCCGAGTACTTTCCACTGATCGCCCTCGCCGTCATCGTCGCCGTCATCGTCGGGATGTTCCTGTTCGTGAAGGGCTTCGACGCCCTGACCGGCACGAGCTGCTCCGGCAGCCAGACTGTGCTCGTTCCACAGCGCGGCACTCTCACCTCGATCATCGAGGCGAACGTCAATGGCATCAACTCCGTCGACACCCGCGATGTGATCGGCATGGTTATCACCCGAGATCCCGCAGCCGACGGCGTGCTGCAGATCGGCCAGGAGATCACCATCCCCCAGTCATGCTCGCGTGGTAGTACCGGCTGGTCCTCATGACCTCTCAACCGTCCCCGAATGCGACTCGGGGGCGGTTTTCCTTTTTGCACGACATCAGCGTATACTCATCAGTGAGAAATAGTTAACATTCATCAAGGAATCATTATGGCCAATCACCAGCCACTTACTGAAGAAGAACTCATCGAAAAGCTCCAGCAAAAGAAGACTAAGCTGAACGTCTACCGTGTAGTGAGTTATGTTGCGTATGCATTTATTTTTCTCGCCATCGTCACACTCGGTTTTCGCGTCCTGTTCCTGCTCTTTTCCGCCAACCCAACCACCCCCTTTGTAAACTGGGTCTACAATACTTCGGCTGATTTCATGCGTCCATTCCGTGGTATCTTCCCCACCAAGCCCGTGGCCGAGACTGGCTATCTCGATATATCAGCTCTCTTCTCACTCCTCATGTATAGCATTCTCGGTGCCGTTGTGAAGGGCGTCATGGACAGGCTCGACACCTCGCAGACTCTCGTCAAGGAGGAGCTCTACCGCCGCGAAGGCAAGGAAGTCTTACTCGACACCGACGCGCCCCGACGTTTGCGATAAAACCATCAAACAGACTAAAAAGACCCCACTTGCAGTGGGGTCTTTTTAGTCTTGCGATTGCTAAATTACGGGCGCAGGGTACCGAAGAAAATTTGCCAAGCCAGAGCCGACTTGGCGACCAGTGAGAGAATAACGTAAACTTTCTCTCCATAAAGATAGTCTTTCCACGGACCAATCTTCTTGTACTGCAGCACCATATTGATCGCGAAGCAGTTGAAGAATGCGAAAATGGAGACGTAGATCCAGTAAACGAACGTTGGGATCTTAGCATCAGCCGGACCATAGGTTGCCGAAGCCCAAAAGTAAATACCTATCACAA
Source organism: uncultured Candidatus Saccharibacteria bacterium (assembly GCA_964504625.1). GTDB lineage: Bacteria > Patescibacteriota > Saccharimonadia > CAILAD01 > CAZDEK01. Next base: position 3,773 of record CAZDEK010000002.1, on the reverse strand, counting down.
CCCATGGAATGAGGCCCGCCAGACAACCGAGCCAATAGCTAATCCAATTCGTTTTCTTGGTCGTCTGATTATGGATTTCCATGACGAGACCACAGAGATTCATGATAGCCACGAGCGAGAACATCATAAGCAGCGAGGCCGCGTCATAGACGCCAGTCAGCAGAGCGATCGCGACGATCATAGTGCTGGCCGAAAGAGAATACTCCACCCAGCGAAAACGATTGATACCCTTGGCGAGATCGGCGTTATAACGACGGTTGCCAATCGTGGCGATAATGAGGTGGAAAGTGGCTGACAGAGCGAGGAATATAATGATTGGCAGTACCAGCGGGATTTTCCAGAGCTGCTCCACAGCCGGCTGCAGGGATTTCGTCGCAAAATCAAACTTCAGAAAGCTGACATTAATCGGATACGTCACCTCCCATTTGGCTATGACCGCCATGAGTAAAGCCTGAGCCGCATGGAGGGCCGCCATAGATAGATTCCATTTACGCAAGTTTTCTGGCGTAGTCTTTTTCGCCATTATCATTCCTTCATTTATGCTTTAAGCATAACTGGAATGTGAGGTTTTCGGCAAACCGTGAGCCACTATTCGTAGCGTAATGCTTCAACTGGATCGAGACGCGCAGCCTTAATCGCTGGAAAGAGCCCGAAGACAATGCCGATGGCTGCTGAGATGCCAATCGCCAAAACTGCGGTGCCCAGATCGATCACGGCTTTGATCGACTGCGCATTACCACCACGACCTTGACCAGGTACGAAGCTGAGAATGGAGCCAATATGTGAGCTTAGTAGAACCCCTAGCCCAAGGCCCAGTAACCCGCCTAGCAACGTGAGAATAACTGATTCGGTTAGAAATTGTAGCAGAATTTGATGAGTCTTCGCCCCCACCGCCCTTCGCAGACCGATCTCACGCGTCCGCTCAGTGACCGTCACCAGCATAATATTCATGATGCCAATACCACCGACGACGAGAGATATGCCAGCAATCCCCGCCAGCGTGGTGGTGAAGCTACCGGCTACATTGCTAGCTGCTGAAAGTAGATCTTTACTCGTACTAGTAGCTACATCAGCTTTTGCAGTATCTGTAATACCGTGATTCTTGAGAATCGCATTTTTCGCATCACTGGCAGCTTGGTTAACTGTAGCCTCACTCTCGGCATCGGCCGTGATGGTGCTAAATTTCATCGTGTTATTGACTGCCAACCAGGCTTTGTAGCCAGTATACATATTTTCGGCCGGATTGTTGAACGGCGTGGCAGTATCTGGTGCTTTAATAATGCCTATTACTGTAAAAGGAGTGTCTTTAATATATACTGTTTGATTCAAGGCGGCTTGAGTACCACCGAATACCTCGGTCGCGACGGTCTCACCGAGCACAACGACCTTATCACTGTTGGCTATCTGTTGACTCGACGGCAAGACTCCCGATGCTACCCCGATCGATTGGATAGTGAAATAGTTGGTATCTATACCATGCAACTGATACTGCGTTGCCGTGTCGGCATTAGCCGTTTTCGCCACATCAACCTGAGTTGTCGCATCCGGTGTGGCGAGCTTGATATTCTTAGTTGCCCTCACGGCCGTATAGTCAGCTTCGGTAAGCGTATCGGCGACCGAAGCCCCGCGAGGCACAAAACCACCGCCTCCAGGACCACCGAGGCGCTCACGTTGGCTAGTCGGGCGATTTGGATCCTGGGTACGAATCGTAATGCGAGTCAAGCCCAAGCCTGAAATACGATCAGTCACACTAGCTTGCAAGCCCTTACCAAGACCAACCAGAGCGATCACTGCTGCGATACCGATTACAATCCCCAATACAGTAAGAAAGCTGCGAGCTTTATTGCCCCAAATACTACGAAAACTTTGACGAATCAAGGCAAGTGGCTTCATACGTGCACCGCCGTTCGGATTTTGCCATCATGCATACGCAATATCCGCTTAGCATATTTTGCCACATCGTCTTCATGGGTGATAAGAACGATGGTCGTTCCCTGTTGATTAATTTCTTGAAATAGCTCCATTATTTCATGCGAAGTTTTCGAGTCGAGGTTACCCGTTGGCTCATCGGCAAGTACGAGCGATGGCTGCATAACCAGAGCACGAGCAATCGCCACACGCTGAATCTGCCCACCTGATAGCTGGTTACCCTGCTTCTTCACGAAGGAAGTTAATCCGACTTGGTCGATTACTTTGAGTGCCCGCACTTCATCGTTGGCTTGCGCATGGTAGGTGGTTGGTAGCAGCACGTTGTGGAGCACTGAAGTACGTTTCAAGAGATTAAATTGCTGAAATACAAAACCAATCGATTGATTACGAATCTCAGCAGCCCGATTCGATGATAGGCGGGTCACATCCTGGCCATTTAAACGATACATTCCCTGAAAATGTCGGTCGAGCAGACCAAGAATATGCATCAGAGTAGACTTACCTGACCCAGATGGTCCCATAATTGCCACGAAATCACCTGATCTGATCGAGAGATCGACATCGTGCAAGGCATGCGTGGTAATACCACCCGAGCTCTTGTAGTCCTTACGAATCCCTTTCAGTTCTATGACCGGTGGAGAAGCCTGCGACTTAAATGTTGTCATTGGTGCCACCCGGGTTCGGACTAGTCGTTACACTACTACTCGTCACACCGAAAGCTTGGCGCAAAGCATCTGCCTGTGACTGCGTAATTTCACCACTCTGCTGAGCTGCAGTGATTTGTGAGCCAACACGCCCGAGTAAGCGATCCTTAAATTGCGGCGGGGCATTATTTATGAGCTGCTTAACTTTGTCAGTATTCACGCTACCATCACTGTTGATAAAGTTCTTCATCGAGAGTCCACGCAAACCACCTGGTCCACTGGGATTACCCTGGGCTGGGTTAAAGCCAGCTTGGGCAAAGCGCGGTCGTTGTGTAGCAGCTTTCTTAAGCGCAGCATAACTATAGCCGGAAACACCAACTAGCAGCACCGCCAACACAATTGTAAGGATTGCTAGATTTCGAGTCTTTTTGCGCTCTTGTAGGTAGCGTTGCTCAAAAAGATCATGGCTAGTGTGTGTCTTTACTGCGGTTTGAGGAGCTGATGTCATAGTGATTCCCTATTAGGCTTCATAGTTATGAAGCCAATCTACGACTGCTGGCTGAAACTCGGCTGAAAGTACAGCTATTTATTCGGGTGTTTTCATTTCCTGGGGTGGGAAGCTGGCAATGAAGGTGCTACCAACACCCACCCGACTCGTAACGGTCAGGCTGCCATGGTGAGCTTCGGCAATCTGGCGAGCGATTGAGAGACCCAATCCAATCCCTTCGATCTGCTTGTTGCGACTTGGGTCTCCGCGGTAAAAACGATCAAAAATATGTGGTAGATCCACGGCGGAAATGCCGGCCCCTTTATCGCGCACTGTCACGACTGCACGCCGCCCTTGCAGTTTACTGGCGACCCTAATAACCGTATCGGCCGGGCTATACTTGACTGCATTATCAAGCAAAATTACAACTAGCTCAGTCAGAGCCGCCTTATCCCCGCGTACTCCTGCCGCTCCTGGTTCAATCTCGATCTGAATGTGTTTCTGCTGAGCAGCAGATGCAACACGCTCAGCCGCAGCCTGCACTACTGCCGATAATGACACCGGCTCGCCACTCATATCGAGTTCAGGCTGACGCGCCAGTCGCAGTAAGCTATCGATAATGGCCCGCACCTTCACCACCTCTTCGAGATTACTCTCGAGCTGGGTGCGTGCCTCTTTGACGGTCAGCCCCTTATCACGCAGAGCTACCTCGG
>CAZDEK010000001.1:0-29825 GCA_964504625.1 uncultured Candidatus Saccharibacteria bacterium | reverse complement strand
CTGCGACCTCACGGCCCCCAGCCGTACGCGCTAGCCAACTGCGCCACACCCCGATCACTCCGATTGTAGCAGACCTCATTGCTGATTTGACATAGCTGATCATTTACACAATACTTATGCTTAAGCATGAAAATTCAGCAAAAAATATCTAAGTCGCAGACCCTCCTTGATCGCATTGCCAAGCGAGATGTTACCTCCTTAGATCAACTAGTGCATGACCAAGTGCTCCTAGAACTATTCAGTTGGCATACGAAACGTGCGCCCGCAGCCCGCATCAAGGACACGCTTGCAGTTCTCGTGCGACAAGGCTCGCTATCTCAAGGGATGATCGACGGACAAAAGCTCTACAAGATCACCAGTAAAGGTCGCCATAGCCTTGCTAAGGCAGCCATGCGCAAAGCTCTCATCACGAATGAGCGCTGGACTGGGCGTTGGTACTTTGTTACATATCAGATACCAGAAGGACAAAAGGTCGCCCGAAATCAGTTTCTTATCGAGCTCAAGCGTCTTGGCTTTCGTCGCTATAGTTCGGCACTCTGGATTCATCCATATGACCTGAGTGTGAGTGTAAAAAAAATCGCCCATCATCTAGGCGTGGAAAAGCATATCGATATACTGAGAGCTGATACGATCTCACAGGCTGCAATCTGGAAACGACGTTTCAACCTGGCCAAATAAGTTAATTCCCTCCCCGGGCGCCGGCGAACGTCATATCTTCCCTGGCAAAGTAACCAGGTGGGTGCCCGCAGCCCACTCCTGCCAATTGGCACAAAGCAGCGATCTAGGGCTCCCATTCATATGTGTAAGCAGAAAAGATATCAAGTTCTGTCGTGCGCCCGCGGAAGATGCTGTTATTGTAGCACGCCACCCGGCACACCGAGAAGAAAGCCGGTAATAGCACGCGTCACACCTCCAAGATAAGGAGCAATAAACGGAAACGCCACCAGGAAGATTACTAATATTGCAATTGGGCCAAGTCGCTCAAATCGCTCCATCGCTTCCCTGATGCTGCTAGGGACAAAGGCGTACACCACCCGCGACCCATCAAGTGGCGGTATAGGAATGAGATTGAAGAGCCCCAGGGCAACATTCACTTGGATCAATAATATCAGAAGAGATCCACCGGCTAGCGCCAAGCTTGGAACGAGTCGTACAATGAGCGCGGTCATCGCCGCCAATACAAAGTTACTCATGGGGCCAGCTAAGGCTATCAGGGCAGCTCCCTTTTCGGCATAGCGCACCAGATATGGATTAAATGGTACTGGTCGGGCCGCACCAAAGATTACTGGGCTACCTGCCAGAATCAGAAGGATTGGAAGAGCCAGCGTCGTCACCGGATCAATATGGGCAGCTGGATTCAATGTTAGTCGGCCCTCGCGCTGAGCTGTTGGGTCACCGAGTTTATGCCCAACCAAAGCATGAGAGTATTCATGGATAGTAATGGCCACAACATAAATAAAGATCAAGCGAATGATCAAGAGAAAATCCATTCCTTCAGTATACCGTAAGGCTTGTCAATGGAGCCAATATCTGGTAGTATTTTCAGGTTAAGTTCTATCAATTATGGCATACAAATGCGACATTACAGGTAAAGGTAAGCAGTTCGGCCACAACGTGAGCCACTCGATGCGTGCTACACCAAAGGTATGGAAGCCCAATCTCCAAACCAAAACCTTGGTATTAGACGGGCAGAAAGTGCGCGTTAAGCTCGCCGCTTCAACCATTCGAACGCTGAAAAAATACGAGCGTGATTTGGCGAAAGCTGAAACCGGTCAATCAGAAGAGTCAGCCAAGTAGCCTCTGATCGCTCACTATCTATCTAAAAACCCCGCAGCTACGGGGTTTTTAGATTTGTTATTAGTTATTCAGCGTGCATCAGAAGCTGATACAGAACCTGAGCGCCTTCGGCAAGTTCTTTGTTCGTCACCTTAAGCTTATCGCTTTTTTCCGGTGTCAGCTGCAAGACCTTTGCCAGTTCATCCATCTCAACAGGGATATCAACTGGAATAATCTTCTGTACATCACAGCGAGCCACTAGCTGGGCGATATCAGCAGCGCTGCCTTCAGCCACCCAAAGCGCCAGCATTTGAGCGGGCTGTAGTACTTCCAGCATAGCATCAGTCAGATCAGCAGGAGATTTCACTGAAACAGCTGCCAGCATATTACCTTCCGCCGTGACGTGATACGATACAGCGTTTTCACCTGACTGGACGCCGTCCACCATGACGCCCTGAACTTCATATTCACCCGGGCGACTAAAGCCTCGCTGCGCGTGACTGATTTCGGCACCAAGCTTCGTACTAAAAAATACATCAAGCTTCGGATTACCATCACCTAGCCCAAGGGTAACACCTTTACCGTGAACTCGTAATATATGCGGTTGTAACAAACTAATTTCCATACGTTGCTAGTGAGTATACCAGATCAAGTCTTGGCTTGCCCAGCTCGTGCTAAACCTTGACGTACACGACGCTCAACACTACCCGAATATTCCTGGGCTAATACGCCCAGGGCTGCAGCAATAGGGGCAGCCAAAAACACCCCAACAAAGCCAATAAGTTTTGCAAGCACCAAGACGAGAACTAGCACCATAATCGATGGCACCCCAAGCATCTGTTTCATTATCTGTGGACTAATAATATAGCCCTGAAGATTCTGCCAGATAAAATAGGTCAGCCCAACGAATAGTGCTAGCATGGGCGACTGACCAAGAGCTACCAATACTGCTGGAGTCGCCCCAATCCAGGATCCAAAGAGAGGAATAAACTCTGCAAGGCCCCCAATCAACGCTAGCGTCAGAGCGTATGGTACCCCGAGCAATGAGAAGGCTATCCATAGCACCAGAAAGGTGCTGAGCGATATAAGCAGTTGGCCACGGAACCAGTAACCCATACGAGAAGATATGTTCGCCATCAGCATACCGTAGCGCTCTCGACGACGCTTTTCAGGGATAAGATTCACTATAAAGTGCGCCACTCGCCGACCGTGTACTAGAAAATAAAAAGTCAGTACCAGAAAAACTACGAACGTCACCACACCATTAATTAACCCTGTAGTAATATTTACTACATTACCAAACAGCGCCGAGGTGGACTGACCTGTTGCAGCGCTCAGCGATTGATATGCGCTCTTAAAGACTGAGTTACGCCCGATTAACTCTTGCAGGGCCTGACTAATCTTCGGCCAAGCATCTACTAGCTGCGCAACTTGATTAGAGATCGTAGGTACAAGCAGTACAAGCGCGAGAGCGATGAAGACAAAGAGTCCAACATAAATAATCAGAACTGCAAGCCACCTTGGTAGCCCTCGATGCTCCATAGCCCGTACAAACGGAGCAACAGCCGCCGCCACTACTGCACTCGCAAATAACAAAATAAGGAAGTCGGCGATCTGAATCACTACCCATACAAGAGCGGCAATCCCCAGCAGCATCAAAATCGTGCGACTTGAAATCCCTACTGTGATCTCCTGTCGCCGATCAGGGGTAGCCACTATTGTTCTGAACGAGCCATGCGCATCGCCTCCTCGGTGGTGATATTTGGATTAGGTTCAGAAGTATTGACGCTCACTGAGACGGGTTCAGCCCGCTCAGGCTTAGCCTGGTCTGCTTTAAATACTCCTAAATCATCTTTCAAAACGATCTTCTTAGCATCGAGCATATCGAGTAAGAACCGATCATTAAGATTGCGCCGATAGTCAAAATCTTCAAGGCGGAACGTCGTGTAGTTCAGCTCTCGGCTCATTGTTGCCTCCATCTCGCTGATAACCTGCGCCAACTTGGCCTTATTCATGTCACCAACGATAAAAATATCAACGTTCTGCATACTGCCGCGTACAAATGCCCCCGAAAGAAACAAGACACGAATGTTGCCAGCCTTTTGCAGACGCTTTAAGATCTGATCTTCTTCTTTGGTTTCCTTAATCTCTTTTGATCGGGCAGGAATCCGCTGAAAGATCGACATCAACTCACTATGAAACTTAAAGCTCGGATCTACTTCATAGTACAACCGGTTCGACTGATTGACCGACTTGACGATACCGATATTGAGCAGATTCTGCAGCTCGCGCCGAACCGAGTTTATCTGCTCATTAATTTTGCGGGTGATTTCACGAACGTAAAAAGGGCGCTCGGGATTGTTATAAAAAAGGCTCAATAATTTTACCCGTGTTTTTGAGCCGAAAAGCGAGTCGATTTGCATCCTAGCCCCTACCCTCGTAATTTTCTTACTCACTAGTGTACACGATATGAGTGCAGAAGCTCAATGGCAATCGAGTAGTTTCGCAAGTCAGAAAGTGAATACAAAGCAAATTAGGATTGAATAACTACCGCGGTCTTCGACCTGCATACTTCCTAGCCGATTCAACAAATTGATCATCAAGCTGAACTAATTCTGTACTCGAAATACCCATCATTGCCGCTAAGAGCCAATCCGCGATTGCTGGATTCTTTGGTAGCAAAGGACCGTGCATGTAGGTCCCTATCGCCCGTCTGTACAGACATCCCTCGGTCTTGTCTTTTCCGTTATTACCAGCCCCGAGCAACACTCTTCCAAGGGGTTGGGCTGTCGGTCCCAATACGGTTCGACCTGAGTGATTTTCAAAGCCGAGGATTTCTCCAAAATCGCCCGACTTAACCTTAATATTACCGATAAGTCGACCGTCAGTCGCAAATGTTTCCGCATCGAATGCGCCGATTCCCTCAAGAACCCGTCCATCCTGAAGATGGAACGCCTTGCCAAACAGCTGATAGCCACCGCAGATAGTTAGTACTGCAAGATCATTCTCGACCCACTCCGTAAGCGTATCACCGATCTTATGAAAATCCTGCATGATCAAGCTCTGCCCGCTGTCCTGACCTCCACCCATAAATAGTCCATCAATAGTCCGAGGTAGCTTGTCGCCAGGCCGGTGCTCAATTACTGTCAATCCAATACCGCGTGCCTCGGCCCGCCGAATAAGCACCTGCACATTTCCCCAATCACCATATGTATTCATTTCATAGGGATATAGATAGAGCAATTTTAGCTGCCGCTTCATTACTTATGCTCCAGATCTAGGGACATCAGTTTTCGGCACTGCAGTAGCGCCGTGTAGGTCGGCATCACATATGCGGCGCCCTCAGCCGAGATTTCAGCAAGCCGCTGTAATGCCTTGGCTACATCCATCTCGACCTCACAAGCGAACCCTGCGTATTCTAACCTGAGGGCCATGTCATAAGCACGTGATCCGGATACCAAAATCCGACCTCGTATATGCATGTCTTCTATAGCGGCATCCCATAGCCATGAGATATCTCGACCATCTGCAAAATTATCATTAATGATAAACAGCAGTGGCGTCCTAGCATTACTCTGCAGATGGGACTGTATCACCTGGTTAAAGCCGGTAGGGTTCTTAATGAGAAAGAACGTCAGCTGAGCTCCCTGATAGTGCAATATCTCTTGTCGACCAAAGGCTGTTCTACTGTATAGCATTGCCTTTTGCACATTCTCGATCGATACACCCAATTCTTGCATAAGTAGCGTTGTAGCTGCGACATTATATAGACTATATGCACCTGTAAGATTTGTCGAAAGAGTATGTTGTATTTTACCCATCTTTATCGTTAATTTTTGACCATCAGGTCTATGCTCACTCTCAACTACCCGCAACGAGCGCTGCGGTCGCGACACACTGCCATCAATCGCTTGCCAAATACCTACATGACCAAAATAGCGCTGCCGATACTCGATTACAGACCCAGTGATAGGACTTAACGGCACATCTGCGGCGTGATCATGTGGCAATGCTTTCAAGCCTTTTAGGTCAAGACCAAAATACTTTGCTCTTTGATGTAGTCCAAGATTTGCGACATGCGGATCATCGGCATTTAAGATCAATTCAAGGCTAGGATACTTTTGGAACGCAGTTTCGAGTAGCTGTCGGGTCGTATCCACTTCCCCATAGCGATCTAGTTGATCACGAAAGAGATTCAGCACAACGCAGTGAGTCGGTCGTACAGCCTGCATAACACGAGGCATACTGGCTTCATCGACCTCAAGCAAGAGTATTGTTTCATAACCTTGCCGAACATCATGCATGATTGTCGTCAAAATACCTCGATACAGATTTGAGCCAGAGCTATTATTTACCACTACATAGCCAGCCTGCTCAAGCGCTGTTCGCGTCAATAATGTTGTAGTAGTTTTTCCATTGGTGCCAGTAATACAGATAATCGCCCTATAGCGCCGCTTACTTACCAGCATGTGCAGCGGATCATTGCCGAGACGCTCAGCAACATAACCGGGTAAAGCAGTAGACTCACGGCCAGTAAAAAGCCTATGAGTAGCCCCACCAATACGGCCCACCAATACGGCGAGATCATCACGAAAGCTCATAGTGGTATTGTATAGCTTTATTGAGATAGCGTCAGTAGGTATTCGACGAGACCAGATTCCTCCGAATCATGCCACTCGATATGAGGATTACGCCTGAACCATGTGCGCTGCTTCCGGACTAATTGCCAGGTTTGGCTATTAATGGCAGCGACTAATTCAGATATTGGCCCCTTAGAATGCAGATACTTCATAACTGCCCCGTATCCAGTCGTTTGTAGCTGCGGACAATGATCCCCATAGCGCATTTGTAGCATTTCTACTTCTTGAACAAATCCTTGATTCAACATATTTTTAGTCCTATTGGCAATTGTTTGCTTATGCCTATCTGGTATTGACTTTAGACCAATGATTTTCATGGGATATTTGAGTGTTTTTCTATCATCAGTATTGGCGGGCCCTTTTGCCAAAAGCTGGCGCAATCGACGAGTATTCTTCACATCATAACTGTCTATAAGCTCGGGATATTGCTGCTGAACTGCTCGCTCTACCTCATCATCTGACATAGCCTCTATAGTCGGCCAATCAATGTGAAAATCACGAAAGCGATAGTCAAATATGAGTGCATCAAAATACATCCCCGACCCACCAACTAAAATAAGTGGCTTACCTCTTGCTTGATAATCGTTCACTATTGGACGTGCATACTTACAGAAGTCATAAACTGAGAACTCATCTCCAGGGTTGATAAGATCTAGCCCATAATGCACTATCTGTGCCCGCTCTTCAGATGTGGGTTTTGCTGTGCCGATATCCATGTGGCGATAAATCGTGCGAGAATCAACACACAAGATATCGGCACCCCACTCCTTCGCCAATCGTAATGAAATCCCGGTTTTTCCAGTCGCTGTCGGCCCCACAATGGCCAATAATTTACCTCCATCGAGTTGCTTGCCCATAATGATTAGCTATTTATAGGCGTATCCGATGTTATTTTTTCAACAAAATCACTAATTAATTCGCTACCTTGATCACCTTCACCATATTTGCGAACTGCTACGGTCTGCCCTTCAAGCTCTTTTTCACCTACCACCAGTACATAGGGAACTTTAGTAAGTTCAGCCTGTCTGATACGCTTTCCTAGCGACTCGTTTTCTGCGCTAACGCTTACACGCATCCCCTCCTGCACTAACTCCTGTCGAACTTTTTCGGCATACTCTACATAATTCTCGCTAACCGGTATGATTCGTACCTGCTCAGGAGCCAGCCAAGTCGGTAAAGCACCAGCATAGTGCTCCAAGAGCAAGACAATAGTCCGCTCTAATGACCCGGCAATCGCACAATGCACCATCACTGGCTGCTCACGCTGCCCCTGTTCATCGATACAGGCTAGTCCGAACCGACCCGGCATATTGAAGTCGAGCTGGATAGTCGATGCCTGAAATTCTCGTCCCAATGCATCGGAGCCAATAAAATCAATCTTCGGCCCATAAAATGCAGCCTCACCTACACCAGGCATGAAGTCCACGCCCCGTGACTCAATCACTGTCTGCAGCTGAGCTACAGCTTCCTCCCACTGCGCTTCAGTTCCCAAGTAGCCCTTCATATCTTGCGGATCGTGTGTCGAAAGACGGACTTTCAACTCGATGCCAAAGGCCCCCCAGAATCTTTCAATGATCTGCCAGACTTTTTCCACTTCATCTCGAACCTGGCTTGGACGACAGAAAATATGGGCATCATCCTGAGTGATCGCCCGCACTCTAGCCAAACCGTGCAGCTCACCGCTTTGCTCATCGCGATATACCATGGTAGTCTCTCGATAGCGCACTGGCATCTCTCGATAACTCCGCGGACGACTGGCAAAGATCTGGGTGTGATGCGGGCAGTTCATCGGCTTCATGGCAAATTCATGCCCCTCACGGGTCTCAATCTTAAAGAGCTCGTCCTTAAATTTATCCCAATGACCGCTGGTTTCGTACAGGTCTTTCTTAGTGATATGTGGAATGGTCACTTCCTCGAAGTAGAATTCATCACGCAAGCTCTGCACGAAGCGATCAAGTTCGCGGCGAATGATGGTGCCACGCGGCGTCCAGAGCGGCAGGCCGGCGCCAACTAAATCAGAAAAGGCAAACAGGTCAAGCTCGCGACCGAGCTTACGATGGTCACGCTTAGCCGCCTCTTCGAGCATTGCAAGGTGATGGTCAAGCTCTTCAGCTGTCACAAAGCCCACACCGTATACCCGTTGCAGCTGTTCTCGCTTCTCGTCACCGCGCCAGTAGGCTCCAGCCAGCTTTGTCAGCTTAAATGCGCCGAGTTCGCCTATAGTATCCACATGTGGACCCCGGCAGAGATCGACAAAGTTACCGGTTTTGTACACACTAACCGTAGTAATTTTGTCAGCAGCGGCATCGGCGCCTAGCTCACTTGCGTTGATATTTTTTATGCTTGTCGTACCATGCTGCTGTAAATCTTGCAGCAACTCCACCTTAAACGGTTGGTTGTGTTCTTGGAAATAGCGAATTGCTTCTTCGATAGACCACTCTTCTCGCTCCATAGGCAGGTTGCGAGCGATCAGCTTACGCATTGCCTTCTCTATCTTGGGCAAATCCTTATCTGACAAAGCTTCAGGGAGCTTCACATCATAATAAAAACCATTTTCAACGACCGGGCCGACACCAAATTGAGCCTCTGGGTAGAGCTGCTGCACGGCTGCGGCAAAGACATGCGCCAAGCTATGTCGCATTGCTTCGAGAGATTCGGGTGATGAGTGCTGATCTGCCATCTTACTTCTCCTTATAAAAAATAAAACCACCTGCCGATTGCCTGGCCCCGTTTCCGGGGGGTTCCACCAGGCTTATCCACGGCACGTGGATCGCTCTTCTTGCTGCGCGTGACGCCCACAGCTACGGGGCTCGTCAGGTTGGTGAGGCCAGACTCAAACACCCTATGTAATTTTCAGTATAGTCGGTTTTGATAAACTCGCAAGATGGTGGGTCCTAGAGGACTCGAACCTCTGACCTCTTCCACGTCAAGGAAGCGCTCTAGCCAACTGAGCTAAGGACCCATAAAACGCAGGTAATTATATCTAGAAACCGACAAATACTCAAGCTGAATTGAGGGGCTTGATGAGATCGCCAGAATTATTCCGCACATTCCCCACCTTCCGATCGACTTCATAGAGTTCCATCTCGGAGTCATAGGGATTTAAGAGCGGCATGAGCTCACCCTCGTCTTGCACTTTCGGATCAAGCCAGACTGCCTCCTCATCCCGATCTAGTATCACCGGCATGCGGTCGTGAATCGACTTCATCTCTCGATTGGGTTCAGTCGTGATGATGGTAAACGAATCAAACACCTCACCCGTCTCCTTATCAATCCACTCGTCATAGAGACCGGCCATGGCAAAAATCGGCTCCTTACCGGCATGGATATAAAACGGCTGCTTCTCCGAGCCACGCTTCTGCCATTCATAGAATCCCGTCGCCGGTACGAGGCAGCGCCGCGCTGGAAACAGCTTCTTCCACATCGGCTTCTCAGTCAGCGATGCAGCGCGGGCGTTAAAGGTCGAGAACGCAAACCGCGGCTTATCCTTCGCCCAGATCGGCACTAGCCCCCAGTGCATCACCCTGATCTCCGGCTTACCGTCAGTCTCGATGATCACCGGCAGGTCCTGGGTGGGCGCAGCATTAAAATTCGGGCGCACGCCTTCCGGCACGCTGTTCTTCGTATGAAAGCGCTGCTTGAGCTCACGTGCTTCAGCTAAGGCAAATCGTCCACACATGCTGTCAGTATACACCAAGCTATTGAAATTGTTCGTATACTGTTCGTATAATCAGATCATGCATGAGGTGAATGAAATCGTGGACGTGCTCACCGTCTCGAAGCGTGGACAGGGCATTGTCGTGCCACTGAAGATCAAATGGCGTGGCCGCTACTACTCCATGAATGAGATCGGCCTCGTTCACCCGAAGCGCGAAGGGCGCGTCTTGCACCACATCTTCGAAGGCTCGGCCGGCAGCCTCTCCTTGCGGCTGCGCTACAACACCGAGAGTCTGCAATGGACCCTGGAGGCGATCTCCGATGGCTTACCTCAATGAAACACCTCATCTCAATCAAGCCGAGCCCCAGGTCATGCACATTGATCTCAACAGCGCCTTCGCTACCATCGAGCAGCAGGCCAACCCCCTCCTGCGTAACCGGCCCGTTGGTGTCTGTTCCTACACCACCCCAGGCGGCATCGTGCTGGCTGCCTCATATGAAGCCAAAGCCCTCGGCATCGGCGTCGGCACACCCGTGCGCGAGGCGCGTGCAATCTGTCCCGATATGGTCTTTCTCATGCCCGACCCGGACAAATATTTCTATGTAAACGCCAGACTCTACGCTCTCCTCTACCGTTACACCAGTGACCTCACACCGCTGTCAATTGACGAGTTCGTCATTGACTTCGCAAGAAGCCGGCAGATCCATCGCGAGCCCCTGCCTGATCTGGGACGACGTATCAAGCAGACCATCCGCCAAGAGCTCGGCAACTACATGCGGGTCAATATCGGCCTCGGCACGAATCGCTTTCTCGCCAAAACTGCCGCTAGCCTGCACAAACCTGATGGTCTCGATGTCATCACGGCCGCAAACCTACGCTCTACTCTAGCTAATCTCACCTTGCGTGACCTGTGTGGCATCAATTACCGCTATGAAGCTCGTCTCAATGCCTGCGATATCTTCACACCTCTGGAATTTCTCGATGCCTCGGTCGAAGCCCTACACCGCCAGGTGTTCCGTAGCGTCGAGGGCTATCGGTGGTACCACCGTCTACGCGGCTGGGAGGTCGACGGTATCAGCTATGGTCGCAAGAGCTTCGGCAATGACTTCGCCATCCATATCGCGACCGATGATCGGCACGAGCTGAGCCGTCTCATCATGAAGCTCTCCGAGAAAACAGGGCGTCGCCTACGTCGCCACGGCTCCTATGCCCGCGGCGCCCAGCTCTGGCTCCTGTACGACGACCGCGGCTACTGGCACAAGAGCGAGCGCACCCGCAACATCCTCTACTCCACCAATGACATTTATGCCGCCATGATGCGATTGTTTGCACGCCAGCCATCAGATAAGCCAATTGCCAAGCTCGGGGTGTCAGTCTTTGCATTGGAGCCCACTAATCCTGAACAACTGGAGCTCTTCGATACCGTGGTGAGTCGCCAGCGACAGATCGCACAAGCGACAGATCAGATCAACGACACCTATGGCGAATTTACCCTCATTCCGGCTCTCATGATGAATATGCACGACCTCATCATTAAGCGCGTGCCATTTGGGGCTTCCAAGGATCTTAAGGCCACCTACACCGAGCTGATTCAGCGTTATCTCTAACACTAAGCGTTTCTCTTCTGTTAATGCGAACACTAAGCGATAGCTGGCGGATAAATCTTTCCACTTATCCACAACATTCTAAAGTTATCCACTTGTACGATCCTATAGTAATATGACAATATATAGACATGGTTTGCATGAAATGCAGATCACCCCACAGTGAGGTGGTAAATACGCGCGCGACGCGAGGTGGAAGCCAGATATGGCGACGACGTCGATGTGCGAACTGTGGCAAGGTCATAACGACCTATGAGCGTCCGGATTTATCTTTTATCCAAGTGGTGAGCAGCAGCAAAACTTCACCCTACCGGCGCTCTCTTTTATTTAGCTCCATCCTTAGGGTGTTTGATTATGAAGATCTCGATGAGACCGATGTCGAAAACGTCATCGATACGATCGAACAGAAGATCATGCAGCGCGGTCAAGACGAGATAAGTGCTGAAGTATTACGGCGGCTATGCCTCGAAACGCTGAAGCCAATTAATGTCAACGCATTCATGCGCTATCTTGTAACACACATGCAATTCCGGACAAAATCAGATATAAAAGCCGAGATTACGAAGTATTAAATACATACTATATGTGCTATAACATATGCATTATGTACATACTCAATACTAAAAAAGACCCCAGCCGGGGTCTTTTTTATCTCAGCAGATTCTTTTACTCTTCAGCAGGAGCTTCTGCTTCAGCGCCTTCTTCGGCAGCCTCAGCTGGTACTTCCTCACCCATTTCGGCATCAAGCTCAGCCATTTCTTCTTCAGTACGAGGCGATTCGATTTTGCAGATCATATCGTGTTCATCACTGAGAAGAGTTACGCCTTTGGGCAGCTTCAGATCAGCGACCGAGAGATTAGTTTCAAGCTCTTCGAGACCAGACACATCAAGCTCAAGGGCTGATGGGAGATCAGCTGGCAATGCCTCAACCTCTACTTCTTCTAATACTTGAACAAGTGAGCCGCCCAAATTGAAGACAGCCGGTGGTTCACCCACCAAACGGATCGGAACTTCAGTTCGCACAATTTCATCCATCTTAACCTGGTGAAAATCAACGTGTTGGATCCGACCCAGATGATTTGTCTGCAGCTCGCTAATAAGTACGTGCACTGGCTTCGCTTCGCCTACAGCCAATTCGATCAGACCAGTATGCCCAGCCCGATGAAACACTCGAGTCAGCTCAAGATTATCAACGCTCACAATCTTTGAGTCTACATCACGACCATAAACAACACCCGGCACTTTTCCTTCGGCCCGGAGGCGCTTGGTGGCCTTCCCCTTCTCTTCGCGTGGGGCAACGCTCAAGCGTTGACTTTCCATAAAAACTCCTTTAGTAGTAATTCCAATTCGCCGCAGCGAAAAACTTAGACTTTGCCGCCGTCAGTCTGCAAGAACGCATAAAACTCAGCGATCTCGCTAGCGCTAATTGCTCCCTTAGCCTGAAAACGGCTGCGCTCGCGTCTCGATAGATCAGCTCCGAGTCTGGCTCTTGACTGAACTTTCCGGCGATTCCGTTTCGGTACATTGAGCTCATGGCTCAAGAGCACTGTTGCAAGCACGGGTAGAGAGCACTTTTGGCAGTTGAGCTGCATGAAGCAATGCTCCTCCACCTTACCCAAAAAGCGAATATCCTTTGATTG
The DNA here is from genome assembly GCA_964504625.1 of uncultured Candidatus Saccharibacteria bacterium. GTDB lineage: Bacteria > Patescibacteriota > Saccharimonadia > CAILAD01 > CAZDEK01. The sequence continues at coordinate 16,507 of CAZDEK010000001.1, read as the reverse complement.
ATACTCAGCACTACAAGATGGGCATCGGTAGAAAACCCTGAGATTATTAATCAATTCCTGCAATGCTTTTGGACTCAACGGTGCTCCCTCTTGAGGTTAATCCTAGCAAAAATCAGCTTTTTGGTCAATCAAGCGTTAAGCTGAGCGACGCTCGCGGCGGCGGCGCGCCAAAGTAAATGCCACCATCAGAAGAGCAACAATAATCGCTAATGTAATGAGAGCCAAGAGTTTTGTCATCCCCCCACCGATCAATGCCACCAATCCAAAAGCTAAAGCGAGACCATAAATCACCAGTACAGATTGCCGCTGACTCAGGCCTGCATCGAGTAAGATGTAGTGGAAATGACCACGATCAGCCGAAAAGGGCGACTTTCCCTTCGCAAGCCGACGGACAACTGACCAAAGAGCATCGATGACTGGCACGCCAAGAACAAGTAATGCAGTTGCAAGCTTAGCACCTGAGATAATCGCCAAGCTACCCAGCATCATCCCGAGAAAATAGGCGCCACTGTCACCCAGAAAGATCTTTGCTGGAAAGAAATTATAACGCAGGAAACCAAGACTAGCGCCAAGCAAAATCAGTGCAAGAATTGCTGTTGCAGGCTGATTTATTTTGGGACTAATCGACACCAAGAACAGGATGAGCGCGGCAATCGCACTCACTCCACTCGCCAAGCCGTCCAGTCCATCTAGGAAGTTAATAGTATTCGTCATACCTACAAGCCAGATGAGGCTGAAAAGCATTGAGCCAAGAGGAATGGCTGTGCGGAAAAATGTAATCCGCGTAGCGTTTAAGGCGATTTGCTGCCCTAATGGATTCGAAATTACTTCAACCCACAACCCAAACCCAACAATCGCTACCAAGGCAGCTCCAAACTGCCCTACCAACTTCACCCATGGACTTAAGCGGTGAATATCATCGACCAGGCCGATCGCAAAAACCATTAAGCTCGCCGTTAATGCCCCCCAATATGCCTGGGTAGGCGCGCCTGGAAACAGAATCAAGCTGAGAATAACGAACGCGCTTGCAATTGCAATTCCCCCTGCACGTGGCATGATTTTTTGGTGAACTTTCCGGGCAGCTTCCGCTGGGTGGTCAACGGCTCCTATCCTCTCAGAGAGACTTTTCACCCAAGGGGTCATGATAAGAACGAGAAGAAAGCTTGCTAAAAAGGCTACAAAATATATCATGCTGTAGTTTCCGCATCAATATGCTTCGTCGCCTTCTCCGTCACTCGAAAACCTAAATATCTACCAAGCATGAGGCGTGTCTGAGCGTCAATTGCCGCAAGAGCCCCAAAACTCAGTGCCACCACCGGCAAGAGCACCCACTGCAATATCATGACAACATTTTTAATTTTCTTGACATGCTTAGGCCTCTGCGGCAAAGACAAAATCGACAGCCAGATCGTAATGAACATACCAAGTAGCGCAATTGTCATGATCTGGCTGGCGATAATCGGTAACTGATGCGCTAAGACAGTATATTTAAAGGTTGGGTTCAAATAGAGCGGCAACCAAGCTACAAACGTCAGAATCAATGGAGCCGTCGCCCATGAGTAATGCCCCTCAAATAAACGCCACATATTCACAATCCGGGATCCCAAAGGAATCTTAGGATGACGAGCACTCTGAATAGCTACATAAGGGATATCAGAAACTCCATACGCCCAACGTTGGAGCTGAAGATATTGATTCTTGTATGTTCGAAAATACCCTGAGGCCAAGGTAGCATCCTGATAGATAGGTGCATATATTGGCTCGACACGGTATTGGCCGTCAAACCTGAAAAAGCTCCGCCAGAACTGATGTCCATCTTCAACGATGGTATTCACTGACCAGAAATCAGTCTCAATCAAGGCTTCTAAGGGTTGCGCATGAGCAGCAAAATTACGCAATAAATGAGGTCGCACAGAGTTAATGATCACCCAGAACGAGTTTCCAGTCGCAAGGACACGCATAGGTGCAGGCACATCCCAGATATTATTGAAAAACATCGGAATCGGTTGATATGCATACAGCTTCGGCGTATCTGACGTAATAAAAGCGTAGGTAAGATGCTGGAAATAAGCTGGGTCTGGTCGATGATCAGCGTCAAGCGTAGTAACAATTACATCTTTGATATCGATTTTGCTGTTCTGAATTAGCTGGAGGACTTGCCGTCCGGCATGCGTGATGTTCGCACCCTTACCTTTAACCTCACCAACTACCCCATCTGGATGTTGATAGAGGAGGAATTTACCAAACCGACTACCAAATTCCTCCTTGAGGGTCATTACTCTCGCTTTATCCTGCTCACCTCCCCGTTCTTCGTAAGCCACGACAAACCAGATCTTTGAGAGATCATAGTGGACATTACTTAGGGCTCGCAGAGAGGGTCTCAGCGTCTCGAGTGTTTCATTATATGTGGCAAGTATTACCACATGAATAACATCATCAGGCCTCGTTATGCGTTTCGAGCTTACATAGTTCCGGAGATTATCAAGCTCGACAATCTTCTGATTCATGAGCTCATGCTGACGCCGCAAGCGCCGCGATACCATCCAGCGCCAACCTAGTCGTGACTTATCGGCTTCAATCTCAGCCGCTAAATCATCAATTGTCTGTTCACTAGCAGCCTGAAGGCGCTGTAGACGCGCCGTCCAGTCAATATGAGTTTGTATGCGTAAACGCCGATGCCCTACTAGTAAAGCCGCGCTCATACGAAACGACTTGAGTAACCAGTACAGATCGTACGCAATAATGAAGTATGCCACCACAACCGGCTGATATATTGCCAAGATTATTGGCAGAAACACCGTGAGCCAAGTTGCCAGCCCAGGGATAATTTCGAGTAGTCGCACAATCCCATAGCGAGCTTTGACATGCGAGCCGGTCAAGCTATTAACGCGGGCCATAACCTACTCCAATAAAGAATATTGCCGTTTGTGCTGCCAACAATGTAAATACTAGGCTTGCCACAATGAGCACAACGCTAGTAATACGACTGCGCTGATACACACCTCCAGCTAGGTATACATTCACACCGGTAATCAACCAGCTCATCACCGGTAAACTATACAGCATAAGCCAAGAGCCTAGCACATCAAAATTTGTCAGGCTGGTATACCTAATGGGTACCGATTTCATCACTGGCCTCACTGAAAAAACCATAAATACTGTTAATGCGAGATTAATAAGCATAATGAGAACTACTAGGCTTATTAACCAGTTGTTTTGCCAAAGTCCAGATCGGCGGGATGAGCGTACTCGAGACGGGGCCATAATCCCCTTCAGTATACCAGGAAAAGTGGATGCGTAAGTACTGGAGCCGATGGGCGGATTCGAACCGCCGACCTCTGCTTTACGAAAGCATTGCTCTGGCCAACTGAGCTACATCGGCATTTGGAGCGGGTAACGGGAATCGAACCCGTATCTCAACCTTGGGAAGGTCGCATCCTGCCATTAAACGATACCCGCTTGTACCCTACCGACAAATTTTAGCATAGGCTCTTGCGCCCCTCAACCTAATAACAGGCCGTGTTCTAGCTATATTCTGACCGCTGACTACTATTTGTGAACATCATTCTGAATACATTTAGTAGTCGCTATTTGGGATTGTACTATTCCAAGTATTTTTTGTATTCAGAGTCATACAAATTGTATGCGCTCCTACTATCGACTTATTGTCTCATCGATGACTTAATGCTAAAATAGCCAAGTTACTTCACTACGCGGGCCCGTGGTGTAGAGGCCTAACATGCCTCCCTGTCACGGAGGAGATCGCCGGTTCGAATCCGGTCGGGCCCGCCAGCAATTATTGTGACTACCGTCCCATAGATGGTAGTTTTTATTTCAGGTTTAATCTCTTGCGACTATTGCCGCCATTAGAAGGGCACGGCTGGAGTCGGCTACCTCACGAGAAACTACCTTCCAGCCATATCCTCCTGGTAGATTCGTGATGTTCAGCACAACATCATCATAGATAATGAAGCTCGTAGTCATGCGATCTGCTAGTGCACGATTGAGAGTATACTGCTGCAAAACACCTTTGAGCTCACCAATGCGATCGAGTACGCCAGGGGCTATCAAGATTTCTCCACGTAGCCCTAAACTATTCACTAAATCAAAATATTGCTCTAAATAGCCAGCGCCTAATCGCTCTAGATATGTTTCGCGAGGCAGTAAAATCAAAACTTCACGACCGTGGCTGTAGAGACTCTCCGCAACGGCTCGGCGCACTGCTGCATTCCCCTCTAATACGGTAACATTGGGTCGTCGATCAAATGTCGTAGGTGCTGCGAACCGTCTCGTAAACTCGTGTAATGCACCTTGGAGATGAGCAAGTTTTGCCTCACGCTCACTCAGCATCACCGATAAGCTATCCAAGCTAGCTGCTTGATATCTCAGAGATTCGCCAGATCCCACTTCTTCTATGAGTCCCTTTTCGGCGAGACCGGCTAGGGACTGATACACGGTGGGGCGACTGCGCCCAGTCATCATGATAACCTCACGGGGTGATTGAGCTCCACCTAGGACCGCTAAATACACCTCTGCTTCTGACTCGCCGAAGCCGAAATCTTGTAAAAAATGCTGTGGGTTAAAGGGATCCATACACTCTTCTCTGTAAAGAGTGTATCATACAGTCCTTACACTAAGTGCAGGCTTACTGCTTATTCACTATTTCGTACGTATCAGAAGTACCTGACTTAATTTGTTTGTCTTGCTTATTTTCTAAAGTTGCTTGCAGCATAAAGCTCGTGTAATTCCGCCTTGCTAGCTGCGATATACTGGGCCCGAATCCACAGTGTGCCCACTGAGTGCTCCCTGGGGTGTTGCCTCAACAGCAGGATTGTCCGTCACGCCAGATGGCTGAGGTATGCTACTATTTCCCTCTGCCGATTGTGGTGACGTATCCACGCCTACCCTCCACTACTTGCTTATGGTTTAAAGTACACTGATATCTTGGCTTTGTCACGCTGCTGCTGCAGCCAACTCTCGAGATCCACACCCTTAATGAGGATATGAGACACGCGCACCTTATCATCTTTCTTTTCCGTAGCCTTGATGATGTGATAGCCGAACTGCGTCTTCACCACCCCGCTCACCTGCCCTGGCTCGAGCTTGAAAGCGGCATCTTCAAACTCAGGGACCGTCTGACCCTTTTCAATGAAGCCTAGATCGCCACCATTAGCTGCTGAGCTATCCTCACTGTTCTTCTTCGCGAGCTCAGCAAAGTCCGCACCGCCCTTAATTTGGTTGAGAAGGTCATCGGCTTTTTGCTTAGCAGCGCCATTGCGTGCCGGATCATTACTGATCTTGTCAGCCAGCTTCTTCTGGATAAGACTGAACCGAACCTTCTCTTTAAACTGTGGGACCGTCCAGCCATACAGATTATTGAGCGTTTCTTTAACCTTATCTGGGCCGCCGGCGTTTTCGACCAACTTATTATATTCTTCGTCGACTTCTTTCTGCGTAACAGTAATCCGCTCTTTGGCAGCTTCCTGCTTTATGATTTGATTATCCTCAAGCTGCTTCAAGAGCTCTTGCTTGAGCTCGGCCAGACGCTTCTTCCCGTCATCGCTATTCAAATCTTGCTGCTGTGAACTGTAAAACTTCTTGATACTATTGAGCTCGAAGAGATATTCACTATATGTAGCCGTATTCCACAACGGATTGCCATTCACACTCAGCACGGGATATGGCACGATCGAAGACATAATTTTCACTGGACGTGAGTCGCTCTTATACTTATAGATCAGGACTCCAAAAACAATCAGTGTCAGTATGAGAGCTGCAAGTGCCGAGATGCCAGAAATGAGGATCAGCTTATGATTCGGCTCGGTTTTAACACCTACTTTTTTCAGCTTATCCTGCAAGCCCGCTGACTTTTTCGCTTCTGGCTTAGCCACTTCCGACTTCGCAGCATTGTCTGATTTCTTAGGGGCCTTCTCGGCAATCGATTTTACTTTGGCGCGCTCAGCCGATTGAGTGCTTTTCTTCCCTTTTGCCGGTCGTTTTGAGCTTTTGTCAGTATCAGCCATACTACTCCTTTTACCTCACCTACTGCTGTTCTTCCGAGCTATCATACACTATCTCATCATCATCCGTCGAACCATAGTTTTCGACCGCATCAAGGATTTCGGCTTGGAGACGCTCGGGCTTAAAAAACGTTTTCAGCTTAAAGTGGCCACTACCAGATAAAGTCTCAATATCGAGATTACCGAATTTAAATAATGCTCCCTGAAAACCAGGAATATGATAATTAACGCTCTGTATATTATTGAGCGTTAAGCTTGAAACTTTCCTGTGAAAGAATCCTTTTTGCTTAATGTAAGTAATATCTTGATCCGTCAGGATCAGCACCGTAAACCACCAGCTCGAAAAATGATAAGCCCAGTATACAAGTAGCACGAGGCCGGCAATTGCCATCCAGTTTACAGCTACTGGCTGCCATGAATATGCATTCGCCGTAGAGATCGACCAAGGCACCATGCCAACAAGAATTATCACCAACCCCCAGATAAGAGGCCAGCGCAGCACTACGGGAAACTGCCGCTCAACAAAAAGGAGTTCTGGCTCACGGGCATCAGTGTCATGATCACGACTATGGGATCGGTCACGCTTATGCATAGCCGTATCTTAGCGCAAAGAAGCCGAAATGAGAACGCCCGTTCCTCTCGCCATTGAGAGAGACGGGCGGTGGCTCAAGCTTCAGAAGAGGGCTTGAGCTGCATCGAATAGCCGCATCTGGCCAAAACCCTGCTTGGGCTCATCGGTAACTTCTGCGCCCGCTGCAGCAGGCGCCGAAGTCGGCTTCATGCCACGCGGGGTAATACGGTCAGACACAAGAACCGAGTCGACGATGTCTGCCCAGGCAACGTAGCGCTGCAATCGGCCCTTCTTAGCAAGCGCTTCCTTCGCCTGAATACAGATGTGATCTCGAGCACCACGCACTGCAGGGCTCGGCAACGCAGTGCGTGGGTCGTAGTCCTCGCTGAGTGCACGTTCGAGCGTAGCACTCGGTACACGGATACGGGCTGTATGACCAGTCTTGCGGTCGACGATGTTGATGATGGTGTCGCGCGTAGCCACACGGCATCACCTCTTTCAGAAGAGAAGGTACATTGAGAACAGCCGGTATTATACGCTTCTCATCTGATAACAAGCAAGGTGCTTGCGCTTTTGGCTGCACAGGAGCTTGGTATAATAGAGACACTCTGCCCCCGTAGCTCAGTGGATAGAGCGCCTCCGTCCTAAGGAGGGCGTCGGGAGTTCGATTCTCTCCGGGGGTACCAACTACAATAATGATGAGTTAACGTCAGCCCTAGCTAGCCAGCACATCACTGGCTAGTAACAATGCTGGTCAAGCGTGCGGTCATAGCTAAACAGTTCATCGCGATGGAAAAAGCGACCGACTTCTAGCCCTCCATTCTCCGGCGAATCAGAAGCGTGGACGATATTGATTGATCCAGATAGGCCAAAATCTCCCCGTATGGTGCCAGCTGGCGCTTCTTGACCCTTCGTTGGCCCAACCAGGGTGCGTATCGCCGCCACGCTACCCTCGGGACCGGACAGCGCCACTGCTACGAGTGGAGCACTTTTCATAAATTGCTTTATTTCTGCGAAAAATGGCTTATCTACAAGGTGCGCGTAATGCTGCTCGAGTAACGCATCCTCAACATTGGTCATTTTCAGACCAACAATCTTCAAGCCTTTATGCTCAAATCGCGAAATAATTTCTCCGACTAATCCACGCTGTAATCCATCAGGCTTAACCAGAATCAGGCACTTTTCCATGTTATTCTCCATTTAGTTTGTATAAATAATCTGTTCGATATGTGCAAGCCGGCGATCATCGACTGGCGCGATCATGGCGAGCCGCATGCCACTGGGATCGAGGTAGCGCTGAGCGACCGAGAGTACATCATCTTCAGTCACGGTCTCGATATCAGCCAGCACTTTGCCAAGTGGCCGTATGGTACCAGTCAGCAAATATTCACTCGATAGCCGATCGGCAACGGCGCCATTAGTCTCCTGACTCATGATGATACGCCCCTTGAGCTGCTGCCTAACCCGCTCAAGCTCGTCGGCACGAATTGCATGGGCTCTCACTGATTGCAACTCTCGGTGGATTGCCTCAATAGCCTCCTCTACTCGATCATTACTGACTCCAGCATAGACCTCCCACTTACCAGCGTCAGTGTAACCAGTCGCACTCATAAAGACGCGGTAGGCTAACCCTAGCTCCTCGCGCACTGAAAGAAACAGCCGTGAGCTCGCACCTCCACCAAGAAGAGTCGACAGTACACGCAAGGCTGGCTCATCAGGGTGACGTAATGGCACGCCACGACCAGCTAGTACTAGGTGCGACTGACTCACCTCCTTATGAAAGACATTACTCCGCTTACGAGCCACGGGTCCTCTGGTCGGTACCACGGCGCGGGCGACATGGTGGGGGCCGGTCGTAAAATATGTCTCAAGCGCATCGAGTACTCTGGGCAAGCCTACATTGCCGGCGATCGCCAAAACAGCATTATCAAGTGCATACAAGGCGTGATGGTAGCCCTGAATGACAGAACGTGGGATATGGCGAATGATATCTTCAGTACCTAATACATTTGTACGCAGTGCATCTTCAGGCCACAGTAAGTCACCCACTAGGTCAAATACATGCTGACCTGGGTCATCTCGGTAAACATTCATTTCTTCAATGATGACTTTGCGCTCACGATCTATCTCGGCCTCCGCGAAGACTGGGTGCATAGTCATATCTGACAGCACATCAAGTGCTAGCTCGAAATGCTGTTGAGGCACCTTAATGTAGTAGCTTGTCATCTCCTCAGTTGTGTAGGCATTCATGTAGCCACCTACCCCATCGATAGTCTCTGACATCAGCTTTGCCGTCGGATACTTGTCACTACCCTGAAAGAGCAGATGTTCGAGGAAATGTGACACGCCATATTCAGTCTGAAGATCTTCATAGCGTCCACCTGCACCAAATGAAACCTGCACCGTCACACTATCAGCATCGGGCATGTGGCGATGAATAAGGGTTAACCCACTCTCAAGCTCAGCGATATGATCCGGATTTGTCATGACACTTCCTTCTCAGCACGACGACGCGCCAGCTTGCGGCTTACAAAGCGATAGATGAAGTACATCACCGCCACTATCACTATATAATCCAGATAATGCAGCACAGCATAATACTGTCGCCAAGTATCACCAACGATATACCCGAAACTCACCCAAAAAAGTGTCCACACTGCCGAGCCAAGCACTGTCTGCACGGCAAAGCTGGGAAATGACATCTCTGCAGCTCCAGCCACAAAGCCCATAAATGTTCGGACCACCGGCGTGAGGCGGGAAATGAACACAGCCTTAGCACCATTTTTCTCAAACCACCGATGCGTCTTCTCATAGTCATGTGCAGAAATCAGCAAATATTTACCGTATTTTTTGACCAATGGCACGCCGCCTGCCCGTCCAATCACATAGGCCAAGCATGAACCCAAGCTTTGAGCCACAACCCCTATCAGTAGAGCCACACCAATGTTCATCGTGCCGGACTTGGCTGCCGCTCCGGAGAGCGCTAGTACCGCCTCCGAAGGGATGGGTACACCAGCATTATCCACAATCAATATTAGGCTGACGCCTAGATACCCAATGCGGTCTACAAGCGCTATGGCAAATTCAAGAAAACGAGCCGACAGATTCATACGATTTCCCTATTGTACCAGCTTGAGCAGTCAGCGTGACAGGTGTTTATTGATTCGTCTGTAATTGCTTTTGGAGATCCTGGGCTGGCACATAGCGCGGATTGAGCTCGAGTGCACGTTCAATATCTCTTCTAGCCTGGTCAGCATTTTTCGACTCATTTTCGAGTCGGGCTAGTAACGTGTAGACAATGGCGATACGCGCTCGGATATTGCTTGCAAAACTCCGGTTCAGTAATACCGCTTCAGTGTATTCGTTAGCAACTGGCCTTAAGACACTCAAGGCTTGTCGCGTGAAGCCTTGTTGCTGCAAGAGAAGTGCTAGACTGACTTGATACTGTGGATTATTATGCGGATCTAGCTCGACTGCTTTCTGATAATTCTTCAAAGCCTCTGTATCTTTACCGAGTCGCTGCTGTACATTTGCAAGCGCATAGTAGTGCACTGCATTATATGGCTCTTGCTGAACTGCCCGTTGCGCCGAGCGCAAGGCTGACTGCAATGTACCCGGATTCTTAATCTTCGTCATGTCATAAGTGTCAGTGTCATAAATCGCACTTGTTGAAAGAACCACCGGATCCAAAGCTGGTCTTTCTATCAAGCTATGGTATAAGCGAGTAGCTTCCTCGCGATCTAAGCTTGAAATAGCATTGATCATATCCTGCCTGACTTCATTCTGAGTAACCGCATATGTTCGTGCTATAAAAATGGCCAGTATCAGCAACAATGGAAAAACGAACCATATCATGTGTATGCGACTCGTAGGAGTTCGCATATTGTCCCTAATATCCCCAAGTGCCATAGCTAAAAATATCATCAACAAGAACAAAAGGACTGGATAATTCGAAATCAAGTCAAATAAGCTATGTAGGCCAATTGCGAGCACAGCAAGCATGGAACCGAACTGGCTTACCGGTAACTTACTTGATTGAACCCCCGCATAGAAAGTCTTTAGAATGCCGTACAGCATAATGAGATAGAGTGCGGCACCTAACATTCCCAGCTCTGCAAAGGTTTGTACCAGGCTATTATGTGGATTATTTGTCGCTGTTGTTGCCTTCTCTTGAAATGCTGTATGCGTCTGAGCAAAGGTACCGCTTCCCCAGCCAGTAGGTCGAGCGGCAAACATCATGACACCCTCTCTCCAGAAGCTGAAACGATCCTTAACACTTGTCGACTGTGCCGACTCGGTGATCCGTGAAGTGACCTGGACGCTTACCTTATTACGCTTTACACGAACCGCATTGAGTCCCACTCCTATTAGGGCGGCTATAAGCAATATAATAAACAGTTGCCTTACAAACCGCCATCTTTGGTTTGCTCGCCAGATGAGTAACCCAATAATCAAGAGTAGGATCAGCCACGCTGCTCGAGAGAATGTCAGATAGAGGCTAACCGCAAAGATTATATTCCGCACATACCACCAAGCTGAAACCCATGAAATCCGCCATTTCTCTAATGGAGGATTCTGGAATGAGATAGCTAACAGGGCGAGTAAATAGGTAGCAAATGGATTTGGCCAGTAAAACAAAGATGTAGCCCGTTCATAATCGCCCAATACGAACATACCTAGCCCAATAATAGCTACTAGAAATCCTATTAAGATAAAAATGCGCAAAAAGATTTCACGGACTTCCGCTTCTTTAAAGAGGTCGCGCGACACCGCAAAAACCGCCAAACAAGCAAGCGCAATAGAGAAAGCTCCAAGAGTTGCATAGCGGCTCACCGACCAGATGGTACTTACCCCTGTTAGCAGTAACAAGGATGCTAGTGGGATGACAACTAGGTACGGCCTAAATGAAATATAGGCAGGATGTTTCCGAGAGGATAAATACCATCCACTCACCAAGAGGAAAGTCAGCAATAAATTGATGAGCAATGCATAGGAGCCCCTTCCGCCAGCTAGCCAAGGAATCGTAAGTAAAGCAAGAAGTATTACAGGCCATGCGAGATGGCGAGCCAAGACAATGCGACTGCTCTGTGGCTTGGTTTGCATCGACCCCATTCTACCAGCCCCGTATTCTGAAAACCAAGCTCAAGCGCTTGGCGATACCCGGAAAACAGCCTATGCTGAAAGTATGTTTAGTGATTACCTAGCTGAGTTTCTTGATTCACTCGAATTAGAGCGCGGCCGCAGCCTGAAAACAATCGAAAACTATAGCCATTACCTTAATCGTTTCTATGAGTATGCGGGAGATATACAGGTTGGCAAAATTACGGATAAAACCATCGCTGGCTGGCGCAAGTGGCTCAATCGCTTGACGACTGACGATGGTCGGACTGTCAGCCTCACGACTATCAACTACCATCTGATCGCAATGCGATCATTTCTCAAGTATCTGGCGCGCCGCAACATCGAATCATTACCACCAGAGCGAATCGAGCTAGCCTCCACAAAGCGCCCACAAGTAGCCTTCCTCGAAGCCGAGGAAGTAGCTCGACTCGTCGAAGCTGCCTCAGACGATACCCTGGCCGGTCAACGTGATCGCGCCATCATCCTGATGCTCTTCTCATCAGGCTTACGGGTGTCCGAGCTCGTAGGGCTCAACCGAGAAGACATCAACACAAGCCGTGGTGAATTTACCATCCGCGGTAAAGGCCAGAAGGATCGGCCAGTTTTCCTCAGTGAAGCCGCTGCATCTGCCATTAATCGCTATTTAGCCCTGCGTACCGACAAGGCTGACCCCCTCTTTATACATGTGGCAGGTGCAAAAGCCGGCGATAGAGACGCTGAGGCCGGCCGTCTCACTACTCGCAGCGTGCAGCGCATTATCGAAAAGGCACGCATCAAGGCAGGTATCACCAAGCATGTTACGCCTCATACCCTACGACACTCCTTCGCAACTGATCTGTTGAGCCATGGCGCCGATTTGCGCAGCGTCCAAGAGATGCTCGGGCATGCCAATGTCGCCACCACCCAGGTCTACACCCACCTCACCAGTCCTAAGCTACGCGAAGTTCATAAAAAATTTCACTCTGGCAATCAATAAGCGCCCCTCACGGGGCGCTTATTGATTATTAAAGGTATTTCTTAATCATCCACATCGCAGCCATTGTTGCGGCCAGCAGATGGATTCTGGACTCGAGAGGATCCGCTCTGCACATAATCTGGAGCACCCCTGAAGTCACGATAGACCGACATCGTCTTACAGATGTTCTTACCAGAGAACATAGCATTATCAAAGACACCATCATAAGCACCAGGTGTGATCTGCTTCTTGGCTACTACGCGACGGAAGTAATTACCGGATCGAGCAGTCACATCAATCGTCGCATAACCATCAGGCAAGTAGACAGGTGTCATGCTCGAACCATCCCAGCGAAAGAAGCGGATACGATAGCTAGCAGCATTATAACGAGGCTTAATGCGCAGCACCATGTTAGTAGCGTCATAAACCGCTGAGTCATCAAGCACCACCGTCGTATTGCCGTTGTTAATCACCGTTTTTGTTAACTTGGCGAGAGGATAAGCATTTGAGGTCGTTGGAATGCCACCAGTGTAATTATATGGGAGAACGCAATTATACTCTGCAGAAGGGTTAACATTGCATTTTGAAGTAACCCCACTACTCAAGTCCACGCCACCGATGCTTTCTAATGGTGCAGCCGGAAAGCCCAATTGATTCCAAGGCGAAAAATCACTGTAATTACAAGAGTCGGCAGTCGCCCCAATACAGTTCGGTGAAGCGAGAACTGTGCGAACCGGGAAAACTCCAAGGCTTCTGTTTAGCCAAGCATTAGTAATTTTACTTTTGCCGGGCCCAGCATTCGCCGCTTCCATCCAGGTTGAAGAGATCTCCATGGCTGCTGCCCTTGAGTTCCAGGTGCTTGGAGTCGAGCCGGTATATGGCGGTAGAAAGCTAGTAGCAGCTGACTGCCATGCCTGAGATGCGTCCACCTTGGGGTCATTCCATTCGATGGTCATATAATTGGCGCGCACGAAGGGATCCGTATCGGCTGTCCCAGAGCGCCCTAAGGCTAAGTTAAGTTGTAGTGATTCATCTTTCTGGAGACGGCCTGTCAGCTCAGCGGTAACAGTCGTAACGGTTCTACAGGTCCAGGCGACATCTGGCCCTCCTGTCGCAGAAGTGACCTTTACTTCTTTTCCACTATTTGAAGTGTTATCTCGATCTTCGTTGCAAGTATTTTGTCGGTAGCCAGGATTCTTAGCGAGTGTCCTCACAGCATCCTCGACACCAGCTTCTGCACCATACAAGGCTCGATTGGCATTATCGGAGCTAATAGATTGACTAATCTCACGAGTAGCAATGGTAGTAATGCCTACGAAGAGCACGACAAGAATTGCCGAAATCGCGACTGTAGTCAGCAAGGCCGCCGAACCCTGTCGACGCCTATGCAATAGGCTGCTCACCTTCCTAACCATAACTAGTTTCATCCTACTGTTTTTCCTGTTTCATTGCAAGCCGTTACTGCCTTGTTGTGATGACCGATTCCAATGTTGTCTGAGCTCCAAACCGATCGAGATCAAAGGTAGTTGTACCTGGTAGCCCACCGCCTCTATAAGTTGAGACCCTGACATACCAGACCTTTGGATCAGTGTTCGTAATCTGCGATATCACGAGCGGACGACGATCCATTGGCAACGCAGCCGGGGTAGCGGCGCTACTTTCACTTACCCCTCCATCGACCGGTACAGGATTGCCAGATCCTTTATCACTCCAGACATCAAGGCTCACGGTTTGCTCAACATTTGTAAAATCTTGACAGGATGCACTGCGGACGAGATGAAAATTACCCGTGCTCTGACGCCATAACAAAGCATAACCAACCTGAAAAGATGTATCTTCGCTCGTTAAGCAAAAAAAGTCTTTCATATTACTAATTGGCCCACGAAGAGGTGCGCCCCCCATAGCTGCTTGATAATCAACACTTGAGGCCCTATATATCACAGTGTATGTCTGGCGGAGATCTCGAGTTAGCTGGTCAATGGCATTGCGGGTCTCCTGCTGCGTACGCACGAGGCTTTGCGCCTTATTGTACAATCCAAGGATACCCACAAAGGCAGCGACAGAGGTCATTGTGATAAAAGTCAATAATCCAATTGCAAACGTAAGTTCTAATAGCGTATAGCCGTTCGGCTGAGGTTTAAGCCTTTTCATTCTGATCGCCTCGAAATAATAGTAGTGACCTGGGCATTATCCATCACGCCAGTAGCTGCATCCTTATATGTGACAGTAGCAACCACACTATATGCCGCAATATTATCCGGCTGAAGTTCGCTAAAACTTCCTTGCGTAGTAGTATTTGTGGCGGAGTCGTATCGCCATTCATCAACCGGCTTAATAACTAGATAGTACTGTGTTGGATCGGATTGACCGATCTTTTGACCAGCCGCCTGCAGTACCTTTGCCGTGGAAGGAGGGTCAGCATCACTGACGCTATAGTCGACCGTAAAAGCCCCCGTTGTCGTGTCTAGATCTACATAGAATCCATCTTTTATATTCGCGTTCCCCAGGAAGTTACTCCACACAAATGAGGAGGAATCACGATAACCTTTCACCTGTTCGACAGCTTTCTGCAGAAGATATTGCGCCTGAGTGCGCTGGTTGGCTGCTTGTGCGCTACGCCATGCCGCTAGAGCTGATGCATACGCAAGTGTAATTACCGTTCCGAGTATAGCTATAGAAAATATAATTTCTATGAGCGTTAAGCCAGTCCGTTGTGTCTTATCACGGCTCATCGCGTCTTGAGCCTCATTGAAGCACCCTGAATATCGAATACAAGCTCAGCTGAGAGTCGAGGCTTACCGCCAATCTGATCAACCGTTCCAAATCGCCAAACAACTGCACAGGGCTGCGATTTAAGTGGCGCTTGCTGGGTGGCGGCAGAAGGAGGAATGTAGCTCTTATCATATTCCGCATAATAACCGCCATTTACACTCCCCTTCGCTACTGAAGTGAGGGTATCGGCTGGCGTCATGCGTGGGTCGACAGTGGGTGGCGTGAGCGGCTGCTTAAATGGTGGGTCGATGCTATTTACATCATAAATTGTCGCCGCAGACGAAGAATCCCAGAATGTGTAGTATGAATTGGGCTGCCTGCGCAAAACCATTGCCGAATAGCTCAATGCAGCCGTAGGCGATGATGTGGATACCTCTCTGAACCTGCTGTTTGCAGCAAGATTATCCCAGCTCACCTTGCCAGCATCCCAAGTAGTATCAGTGGTATTCACAAGACATTTATAGCTACCATCCACTTGAGGCGTTGGTAGATATACCCGGTAACCATAATATCTCACATTATTCGGTAACCGGATTGAGTCACTATAGCGCGTAATAGCTACAGGATTAGAGCCGGGACCAAAAGGTGTGATTGACTCAGAGCGCTTTGTAGTGGCATTAGGTGCAGTAGACTTTAAGTAGTAGATCTTAATAGTGTCATTCAGGCTGCCTGCAATTTTCTGGACTGCAATCGCACTTCCAAATACCTGCTCATCGGTCTGCAAGACACAGGTGTTAGCACGAGGATAAGTGTTGCATGCCGCGCTACCTGCGTCATATCCCGGTACGATATTAGTTGCAGCATCGCTTTGTATTTTACGAATCTGCGATTCAACCTGTCGCATCTGGTCATAAAAATCGGAGTTTTTCTGCGAACTAAACCAAGCCATCGAAGAAGCAATGAGCATGGTCGATATACCCAGCACGATCAGCAGCTCTACAAGCGACATTGCTTGACGATGCCGAAGGCAACTCTGAATCTTACTACGCATTACCAGTAGTATACCACTTATGTTTTCTCGATGAGAATGGTGCCTACTTAAGCAGGGCCGACAGGTACCAATTCATA